>JAZLLD010000056.1:0-25829 GCA_045597945.1 Bacteroidales bacterium | reverse complement strand
AGCGTATCGAAACCGACTTCTCTCAGTTTGTTGGGCAGTTTATGTTGAACCGCAACTATGCCAAGCAACCAGCTGGGCTGTTCGCCAGAGTTGTCAGTAAGATCGCATCTTTCACTGCATTACAATATGTCAATTATCTCTTCGGCAGACCCCTTGGCCTCGTCAAATATGCTCTAGATTAATTCCGCCAACGGGTTGAGTCATTGATTTTATGAATGAGACAGCCCCATCCGTGAGGACAGGGCTGTTTTTCTTTTTAGCAGAGCATAAACTTTTCGCCAATTTCCTTCTTTTCAGTTACACTAGATGGAATATAAAGAGATTTCTCTGCTTTTAATCGCTGTAAATATTGTCTTACAATAGGCTTAAGAGTTGGATAATCAAGAACATTCTTGTCTGCAATTATTATTGTGTGTTCCTTTGCTCTACTTGTTGCTACATTAAACAAATGAGGTTCAAGAGTCCTAATATAAGATGTATTCGGAACAAAATAGATAGTCATATCGGTTGTCAATCCTTGAACCCTAGCCACTGTATCTATCAAGATATTACTATGTGAACCAACATTTTGAATTATGGCTTTTTGCAAAGAACGTGTAGTCGTTCTCATACATGTCAAAATAGCAAAATCTTTTTTCTTATTATCGCATAATAGCCTTCCTACAACGTATGTTGCAAGCATTATAGCAAAAGATGGAGAAGCATCGCCAATTGGCATATCCGTAAGCAACAATGTCGGCCCCCCTTCCTTGCATAGCAACGACTCCATAGAAGCTAAATTCGAATAATAAGGTGTTTTTTTAGCGAGAAGCGTTCCATTATAAAAAAGGCCAGTATAGTCAGCCGTTCTTTGTCCAAATCGATAAGCCGTTGTCAACTGAAAAATTGGAGAAGTTGAGTTTTCCGTTAACAGCTGAAGCCCGTTTATTAAGCCATAATAACCACATCTGTTGACACGATCTTCATTCAATTCGACAATAGGTGATAATTGATGAACATCTCCTACCCACAAGTTCTTTTTCCCCATTTTATTAGCAGCCGCAAACATGACCAGAAGTGCTTGGCTTGCTTCATCCATGATGAGGTAGTCAAACGGAGAATCACAACTTAACTCCGCAGCAAACCCACTTGTGATAAAATAAGAAGACAGAACCACATGACCAGGAGTTGGAAGAATTTGTTTGAGCGACACTAAATCTTTGTTTTCTTTATGTTCATCTACAGACATGTTTGTCTTCCCAACACGACCTTGTTTTAGGAGATCCTGAAGGGATGACTTTTCTGCAATTTCCATTAAAGCTCTATTTGTTAACGCTGTAACAAGAACTGAATGACCTGCCTCACACAAATCTTTGCATAGTTCCGCAATCATAAATGTTTTTCCAGTTCCCGGAGGTCCCTGGAGGATCATTCTATCTACCAATCCCAATTGAGATTTCACAAATCCTGAAACATTGTCTTGCTTAATAAGTTGTGGAGTCCAATCACTAGCCAAGTATTCATTATCCAGAATTGCTGAAACTTTTGGACTTAACTCATCTTCTATAACTTTCTGCAAATTGGCAATGTAGTCGATTGGAGGTCGTTGAGGTGCAAACACGAGAATAATTCCAGTTCCATTATTCTCTTCAATAAAATTTTCGAACTCTAGTTCTACTTTTCTAAAACCTACTAGAGAAAACCTAGAATCATCTGAATTTGATGTCCAGACGCATACACACTCCGTGCCTTTATATCTTTCCTTGAATAGATCGCTATATCTCTTTGCCCCCCAATTGTGATAGTCACGCAAATCCTTAGGCAATATCATAGAGTATAGATATTCGCCTTTTCTAGGGAGATTTCGAGAATTCGGGAATCTCATAATCATTTCCCCTTCATTAAACTTGATGAACTGTCCGACATACATTTCTTCGGATTCTTCAAGTAGATAAGATGCTTTTGCCGAAAACTTTTTGTTGAATGCTTCTGTTTCAGCTCTCAGCTCATCTTCGAGGAATTGCCAATGCTTTTTTCTTGAAATACGCATATTAAATTACAACATTAGGTAAGCATCATCTGCTGATAAAGTTTCATACATTTCCTTTTCTGGTTGATTGAATCTCTCTGCCGTTTTCGTACAAGCTGGTAAAAGAGAACCAAAATCGAAATGCAATCCTTTGAAGTGGCTTAATATAGATGCAAGTATAATCATACGATCTTTGCATTCTGCATTTTCTGTGCTAAAGCTAATATTGATTTTACCTCGATCTGACATTAACTTGTAGAATGGCACACACATAGCTCCTTGATGAGTATATACATACAACATTGAATTTGGTTGCGCAAGTTGAAGCCAATCAAACGCAGTAAGTTCGAAATCTCTATTTTGATTTCTGTAACTGTGGACAACAAGAGGACATTCTTTGTTGTTTGGATCCTTTACTCCATAAATATTACCATATGTAGATGCATCTAATCCAGTAGCATTTTCAAAAGAGAAACCTTGTTCTTCAAGTTCTCTTCTTACTACTTTTTTGGCTTCAATCAATGCCTCTGACATTGCGTCTTTTGACAATCCAGCATATGGGGTGTCAGAAATAGATATTGAAACAATTCCATCAGTCTCATCGCTGTTATCTACTAAAATAATGTTAGAGTCAACTTTTTCGCGATTGTGGATTTCTTGTTCTATAGACTCCGATACTTCAATGTTGTATTCTTTAAGATACTCGATACACTCTTCCAGCTCAGAGGTCAAGAGAACTTTTAGCATATGTGAATAAGAAGAAAGGTGGAGAAGTTTTCCTAACTGTTTCTCGATGCTATCTAGTACACGAATAGAATCCCAGTCACCTACAATATAGAAACATTTGCTTTCTGGGTCATAGTGTGCTTTCTTCGTAATTTTGTCTTTGTCGTTACCATATGACAAGTCTATAGAATTAACAGACAAGAAATCTATCTTCTTTAAGGTTACATCAACCTTTTCCAATGATTCGCTATAAATTCCATTATTCAGTAAAGCGAAAATTGGAACAAGAGAATATAATTTATCTTTCAAGGCATTTATTGAGACCTTGTCACCTATAGTCGTTAATTCTACTTTGTCAATAACCTGAACTCCAAGGAGTTTCATTAGTTTAAGTAATATATCAGAAGGCGTTCCTTGTCCAGTAAAAGCAAAATGGTTGCCAACAAAACCTTCAACTGTGATGATTGACAACTCTTTAGGCGAATAAAACTTGTTGTCTCTGGCTAAAATTTTATTTGAAGAAGCCCATCTTACAAGTTCCTCTTTCTGAGAATCTGGTAATGTTTCTACCATTGAAGCCAATATACTATATATTGACAGGATTCTTTCCTTGTCTTCTTGTGTGAGTTCTTCTTTAGTTGATACACATTGAAGAACATGAAGATAATCGGGTAATTTGAATTCCGTCTTAAGACCAAGCGATTTTGCCCAAGGCTCATCAACTAACACATCAACGTCTATAACTGGAAGATATTCACCAGCAATCAAATAAGCATTTGGAATTGTATTAGTGAACACATCTTTAGCATAATGGCAAGAGTGATCGGACCCAGGAATTATGGGTTGTGAGTTTAAGACCCATTTAAGATAATTCGTTTCTAGTCCTTTATTTTTAATTAGATATTCATCAAGTGTACGTGAGAAACCTGTAGAACCATTTACATTCAATGTGGAAGAAAACAGTTTTTCTTGGGTTGTATTATTTATTATGTTAGTCCATAAAAGTTTAGCGAACCCATGTTCGTGTGCATATGTTAGATAAGGTATTCCTGTAAAGCATACAGATGTAATATTAAAGCCAAAACCACGATTATCATCTGTCCAGCCTTTCCAAGAAATCCACGAATAAAGCTGTGCAATTCTTTTTGCTTCACGAACAAACGATTTAAAGACCAAGTTTGTTGAATCAATTTCTGACGATGTGATTTCTATATATTTACGTGTTAAATCTGAAGTAACACCAATTTTTGACAAAAACACATTCCATTCAGACGCAGTTGCCTTTCTGTCTAAGTACTTAGTGCTTACAAAAAAGTCAACATCTACATACTTCTCAATGGTCAAGTTTGGTTTATACCTGTCGGCAAGATAGCAGTTGGATGCAGTCTCAAAAGAATCATTTTGAGTTAGAAGTTTAATCTTGTGCAAAGAGCTGTAATGCGAATCCTCCAGCAACCCTTTAGAATGCAGATCAAAAAGGAATAGAAGGATGTCGATCGCATTGTTGTTGTTGACAAAACCGTCTTCAAATACTTTACCTGTTTCTATAATGCTTACATCTGATGGCTCTTTGGTGCCCAGATGACTCAACCAATCAATAGATTCTTCTGAAAGGGAACTGAAAACATTCTCATGGATGTAATCAATATCATCTGAGTATTCTGATGAATACAGAGAATTTGGGAAACACAAAGATTCTGGAGTAGAAAGAATCTCACGATTATTATATACAAACGTAAGGTCTTTCAACCAAGAGTGGTCTCTGTTTTCCGACTGTTTATTGATAGGGTATCGTTTTGTCAAGAAATCAATTAAGCCAGAGTTTTCTGAGACTGAATGATTATTAACAAATTCATCACTCTTCATAAACTCTACTAAAGATTCTTCAGTAAACGTGAAGACCCCTAAAGATTTCAAACTCTTTTCAACAAATTGATACTTGCGAGGAAGAATATTTGCTTCTACAAAAGATTTGGAATCTTTATTTATATATTTTACAAATAGCTGTTTAGATACAAAAGAGCAGATGTTGGTCTGATCCCAAATTGCATCCTTTACAAGGACTAATCGGTCATCTTCTCTAGGAAGAATTGGTGTTGAGAGAAGAGCAGACTCTATTCCCTTTTTATAACTGCTAGATAATTCGTCATTGGCACCAGCATCTTTTACAATTAATTTCAAATAGTCTATTCCATATTGTTTGCTTTTTGCTAATTCCGCCATCCATTCAACAAAGCGTTTTGGCATTTCTTCAAACAACCATTGGTTCCAGACATAATCTTGATGAAGATTTTGTCTGCCTGCATCTGTGATAAAATTTGCATTAACTATAAATGGTAGGGTGTACACTGACACACTTGTTGGAAGAAAAGCAAATATATTATTAAACTTTTCATCTATTAACTTTAATTTATTATCAACCAGGTTGATAGCAAAGGACATTGTGGTTTTCTTAGCCTCACGCAATTTCTCGGGATAATGATCTTTGTCCTCTTCCATGGCATCGCGTACATTTGATGGCACTTCAAAAGGATCAGTTACTTTCATCAGCCACTGACTGATTACTTCGTCGTTTCTATATACAGATGTTATACCATTTAATGTCTTTTTTTCGATACACAATCTGTTTGTACTATTTATGACAATTCTCACATTTGCACATCTCAAAAAAAGGATGAGTTGTGCTTCTGAGAATAAGGATTCTATAGCTGACTGTAAAGATTGCACTTTTTTACATTTCAAAATTGTTGAAACATGAAAGCTTGAATCACTAAAAACCGGCAGGGAGGCTATTTCGCTAGGCAGAGATGTATTCATGGGAATTACCTGCCAAGGCATACGGAAATCAACATCCTTCCCTTTTGATCTTCTAGTTTCTTCCCATTCATTTTGATTACCCCATTTAGGATCCCAAACATTACATGCCTCTCGATCAAACTTAAAGCAAAAATCGCCACTTTTTATTATGACCAAATTTGCATGAGCAAATACTGACTTAAAACCGATTCCTTTGAAACCAGTTTGCCCATCATCATTTGATTTCATTCCATCTCCAATACTGCATATTGACTCAACATCATTGTCAGAGAAAGGTTTTCCTTTATGAGATACAATCAAATAGTCTCCGCAGAAATCAATCTGGAATTCCAAGTTATTAGTTGAACAACTTGCATCATCTGCATTTTGAAGCAATTCATATGCAAAACGTGTACTGTCGTTGTAAATATCTTTAGACAAAAGATCACAAGCCTTGGCTTTGTCTCTTGCCTCTTCTGGAGCAGGGAAAGTTGTTTTCCTGTTGTATAAGAATTCGATAAATTGACTGTTCATAATGAATAACCTGTTGGCGGAATTAATTTGTTAATAATTTCTTTCAAAAAAGTTGTGTATGTCAATAATTTTTCGTATTTTTGTAATAAAAATCAATTTATTACAAAAAACTATCAATATACACAACTTTTATGCAAAGTACGCAAAAATTCTTGACATATGCAAGTGTTTCTCGAAAAATCTCGTCAACGAACTGGGAAATGTTCCCAGAAGAGGTGTCGTGCCCAAGTTTTCGGACTTAGAAGTTATCGCCTTGTCGCTAACAGCCGAATCACTCAGTATAGACAGCGAGAACTGCATATTCGTTTGGCTGAATCAACATAGGGATTTGATTCCTAATCTGATAAGCAGAAGATGAACCGCTCCGGTGGAGCGGTGAACCGAGCCCTTGCAAGTACCCCACTTGCAAGATTAAGACAAGGCTTGGAATGGCGGCGCAAACTGACCATCTCGGTTTGTAATGCCATCCGTGAACGTATAGCCAACGAAATCGATGGCGGAGAGTCATTCTTTTGTATCGACTCAAAACCCATAGAGGTGTGCCGTATCGCAAGGTCCTCAAGATGTAAGTTTGGCAAGTCCGACTACGGAACTGCACCCTCCTTCGGCTTCTGCGCATCACAGAACACATATTACTATGGTTACAAACTGCATGCCGTCTGTGGTCTCAGCGGAGTCATCCATTCATTTGATATCACCAAGGCAAACGAACATGATATTAATTACTTGAAGGATGTCAAATATGAATATCACGACTGCAGTATCTTCGGTGATCGTGGCTATATTAGCGCATCTATGCAGCTGGATCTTTTCGAATCGGCCAACATTCGCCTTGAAGTTCCTTATAGATTGAATCAGATGGATTGGAAACCGACTTTTATCCCTTTTGCAAAGGCCAGAAAGCGTATCGAAACCGACTTCTCTCAGTTTGTGGGGCAGTTTATGCTGAATCGCAACTTTGCCAAACAGCCAGCTGGGCTGTTCGCCAGAGTTATCAGTAAGATAGCATCTTCACTACTTTACAATATGTCAATTACCTCTTGGGCAGACCCTTTGGCCACGACAAATATGCTCTAGATTAATTCCGCCAACGGGTATAATAATGTATAACTAGAGAATGGCGGATTTATTTTGCGCCACAAGTTTTTTTGTTTCAGCCGATTTGTATAATTATACATGTAAAATGTATAACCGATTTTCGGCCAGGAAGGGCCCGCCGAAGAGGATGGGCGACAAATGGCGATTTTGTCACTTTGGCACAGCGTTAGTCTTATCAAATTGTATGCCAACATATTGTACCCCATAAACGCAATCTTCAAAAATCAAAAAATGTAAAATGTAAAATCGGTTTTGAAGAGCAATAGTGCGTTTTTGGCCATCTGTGCGAAATTTTGATTTTACATTTTACATTTCATCTCGGGACTATTGGCGGAAGACCGCAAAAGACAGATTGTAAAATTTTACATTTTTACACGCCATTTTACATTCCGCAGATTGACCGAGCAGCAGCAAACACCATGTTAGCAATTATTTACAGCAGAAAAAACAGCGATAAATAGGCAAATGTAAAATGTAAAATCCATTTTTGCGCATACAAATGCCCTGAAACAATTCAATATGCATAAGACAATTTTACAAAAAGCCAAAGTGCCCACTGTGGCGGAAAAAAGAAGACCCGCTGAAGGCCCGTTGTAAACCCGTTGTAGACCCGCTCGTGAAACACTAGCTTCGACGGTGTTTCACACTGCCTACACCCCACCTTGTGTCAAACCTCACCACAACCCTAAACCACAAAAAAGGGTCGGCTGCGAAGAGCCGACCCTTAAACTATTAATTATTCATTAATAATTATCTATTAGAAAAGACCTTCAAGAACCTTGTCGTCAACAAGCTGAGGCAGAGTGACTTTAAGGTTGGGGTTGAGGTCCATAGCGCGCTTGATGGCGAACATAGCACCCTCGTTGCGAGCCCAGGAGCGGCGGCTGATGCCGTTGTTGACATCCCAGTAGAGCATGAGTTTGAGGCGGCGGTCGCAATCATCGGAACCGTCAAGCACCATACCGAAGCCACCATTCATGACTTCGCCCCAGCCTACGCCACCACCATTGTGGATGGAGACCCAGGTAGCACCGCGGAAGGAGTCGCCGATGACATTCTGCACAGCCATATCGGCGCAGCGGTTGGAACCGTCGTAGATGTTGCTGGTCTCGCGGAAGGGAGAGTCGGTACCGGAAACATCGTGGTGGTCGCGACCGAGGACGATGGGTGCGGAGATTTCGCCCTTGGCGATAGCCTGGTTGAAACGCTCGGCAATCTTGGTGCGGCCTTCGCAGTCGGCATAGAGGATACGAGCCTGGGAACCGACAACGAGGTGGTTCTCCTTAGCACCCTTGATCCACTGAATGTTATCGCGCATCTGCTGCTGGATTTCGGCAGGAGAGTTGGCAGCGATTTCGTTGAGGACGTCCATAGCAATCTGGTCGGATTTGTCGAGATCCTCAGGTTTGCCGCTGGTGCAGACCCAACGGAAAGGACCGAAACCGTAGTCGAAGCACATGGGTCCCATAATATCCTGAACGTAAGAAGGATAGCGGAAAGCGGAGTGGTCGGCATTCCAGATGTCGGCACCGGCACGGCTGCTCTCCAGGAGGAAGGCATTGCCATAGTCGAAGAAGTACATACCGTTGGCAGTGAGTTTGTTGACAGCTGCCACATGACGGCGGAGAGACTCCTGGACTTTGTCGTGGAAGAGTTCGGGCTGCTCAGCCATCATGACCTTTGCATCCTCAAAGCTGACCCCCACGGGATAGTAACCACCGGCCCAAGGATTGTGGAGAGAGGTCTGGTCGGAACCAAGGTCAACCTTGATGCCCTTCTCAGCGCAGTATTCCCAAAGGTCAACAACATTGCCCTGGTAAGCATAGCTGCGAGCTTCTTTCTTGGAGATGGAAGCATTGACATGCTCAAAGAGGACATCGAGATTGTCCTGAACCTCGTCAACCCAACCCTGCTCAAAGCGTTTCTGAGTGGCTGCGGGATTGATTTCGGCGGTGATGGATACAACACCTGCGATGTTACCAGCCTTGGGCTGAGCGCCGCTCATGCCGCCAAGACCTGCGGTGATGAAGAGTTTGCCTGCAGTGCCGCCACCGAGTTTGCGAGCTGCGTTGAGGACGGTGATGGTGGTGCCGTGGACGATACCCTGGGGTCCGATGTACATGTAGGAACCAGCGGTCATCTGACCATACTGGGTGACACCGAGTGCGTTGTAGCGCTCCCAATCATCAGGTTTGCTGTAGTTGGGAATCATCATACCGTTGGTGACAACCACGCGGGGAGCATCTTTGTGAGAAGGATAGAGTCCCATGGGGTGACCGCTGTACATGACGAGGGTCTGCTCATCGGTCATCTCGCTGAGATATTTCATAACGAGGCGATACTGAGCCCAGTTCTGGAAGACTGCGCCATTACCACCGTAGGTGATGAGCTCGTGAGGATGCTGAGCAACAGCGGGGTCGAGGTTGTTCTGGATCATGAGCATGATGGCAGCAGCCTGGCGGCTCTTGGCAGGATACTCTTCAATGGGGCGAGCATACATTTTATAAGTAGGACGCAGACGGTACATATAGATGCGACCGTATTTCTTCAACTCCTCGGCAAATTCGGGAGCCAGCATAGCGTGGTCCTTGGGGTCGAAATAACGGAGGGCGTTGCGGATGGCAAGCTCTTTCTCGGCCTTGGTGAGGATTTCCTTACGCTTGGGTGCGTGGTTGACAGTGGGGTCGTAAGCCTGAGGTGCGGGCAGTGGGTTGGGAATGCCGGCACGCAATTCGTTTTGGAATTCTTCGAGTGTCATAATATTAATGTTTATTTGTTATTTATTTTGTTCTTATTTTTTTCTAGATTTGCTAGGATTTCTAGATTTACTAGATATTCTAGGGGATTACAGATTCACCACCAGGCCTACTTCAAGGCGGGGCAGATTCATCTGGAATCCTGTGGGGTTGGGGTCGGCGGGATACTGGGTAGTGAGGGCAGTGAGACGGTAGCGAGCATAAATGCCAAACCAATCGTAAGAGAGGCGTGTAACAAGGCCGTAGTTGAAACGCTGATTGTCGGCATGGCGGGGATTGTAGTAGATAAATTCTGCGCCGGAAGTACGATTGAACTGGCTGTAGGTAACTTTATAGTTATAGCCACCCAAGCCGACGTAAGCACCGAAATCCCAATGGATTCCATGCCCCATCATACCACCCGGCACAAATCGGATGCGCTGGAATAGTTCAACAGCACACTCAGAGTAGGTGTAATGCTTGTTCTTTATTCCGCTATTTTCAACATCAAAGAGATTGTCAATACCGGTAGTCTGCGCCGGGGAGAAACGATATTTGGCTGCAGCATATTCAAGTCCAAGGCCCAAACGGTAGACCTTGTTGAAAGCAAATAGGATGCGTCCACCGATATGGCTGGCAGGTGAATATGAATTAATCTGGCATTCCTGACCGTTGGTGCAAATGATGTTGCCCAAGGCAAAATAGACATCGGCAGTCAACCGAGAGTTGTTGCCCCAGATAGAGGGTTTGAGGTCATCGGCAGTGCGCTGGTAGAGATAGCGGCTGCCGGTGCTGTCGGCATTGATGCACCATGGCTGAAACTCACGGCGTTCCCAGCGCATACGGTACTGGTCCTCAGCCGAATTCTTGTAGGATTCGGTGTAGCCGCCGTAGGACACATTCATGGTGCAGCTGTCCAGAGCGCCTTTGTGGAAGAACAACTTGTAGCCGGGCTTCAAATCGGTGATTTCGACAGAAGAATATTTGACCAATGAACCATCTGGATTCTGCTTGTTGAAGAAGAGGGTCACGATGGGAGCAACTTTGAGGAACTGTACCTCGACAGAATCTTTTCTATCCACCAGATGGAAAGTGGGTTCGGGGTTGCTATTCTCATATAAGAAGTAGGATGCCTGGGGAACACCATAGCCGAAAGCATAATCAAAATAAGGGTGCAAGTCGGCGGATTTCTGAATGAGGTCCATCATCTGCATGTTGGTCATCTGGGGGTGGGTCTGCCAAGCGCAAGCGGCAAAGCCGGCCACCAGGGGACAGGAGAACGAAGTGCCATCGACCTCGCGGATTTTGTCATCGCTGTTGGCGGCAGCCCAGGCATGGCCAAAGGCACAGACATTAGGTTTCAGTCGGCCATCGGCAGCAGGCCCAAAGGAGCTGAAACTGATATGGGTGTAATGATTCAAACTTGCGTCGATACCGCCTACACACAGCACACTGTCGGCATCGGAAGGAGTGATGATAGTCTTCCACTGCTTATCGTCGGCCTCGTTGCCGGCGGAATTGCACACGAGGATGCCTTTGCGGGCAGCAATATTTGCGGCCTTAGCCACATAGGATGTGCCATCCATATCCTTGGGGAAATAGCGCTCCTTGCCATAGCCAAGAGATGAACTGATGATGTTAGCACCATGCTGGTCAGCACGTTCCATGGCTTGCATCCACCAGACCTCTTCTTTGAAGGGCTCGGTGTTGATTTCGGTACGGTAAAGCAAAAACTCAGAACCAGTGGCTAAGCCTAATTGTTTCTCGCCGAAAACGCCGGTGATGCAGGAGAGGGTCATCAAACCGTGAGTGCCACCGCTGTAGACATCGGCCTTCTTGGTGGGAAAATTCCAGGTGTCGAGAATGCGATTGTTATCGCGCAAATGCTTGAAAGCCTTGTGAGTATTGACGCGGGGGAAACCATTGTCGAGCACGGCAATACGAATTCCCTTGCCATCGATTCCCTTAGCCACAAACCTATCGCCTTGCATACGCAGGAGTTGGTCGGTGAGGACATGTTGACTCGTTGAGTTGAGGAGTTGAGGAGTTGAGGATTCCTCAAGCTGCTGGGCTCGGGCCAACACCATTTCGTCACCCAGGCAAGCGGTATGACTGACAAAAGGAAGTTGTTCGATTTGAGCAATCTGATCAGCGGTAGCCATGACGGCCACAGCATTGAGCCAACGGCTCTGCCCCACTTCTTCCATGGCTAACGAATTGACTTTATTAGCATAGCTGGCAGAAACTGGATAGTTGGTGACATCGTAAAGGTCGGCACCACACTGGCGGTAGCGATCAATGGCCTTGGCATCGAAATAGGTGTAGGGGTCGAAAGTGGAACCCTGCTTGTCGGTGAGGAACACCCAATAGCACTGCTGACTCATGGCCGGAAGGCATGAGAGTAGGAGTACTAGTGTTATTATATATTTATTCATTATTATATTATTTTTATTGTAATACTGAATGCAAAATTTCGTGCGACTTGAAATTGCGGAACTCCGTCAGATGGAGTTGGAAATATTCCAAGAGGTAGTTGATGAGGTCTGTACGCTGTTTCAGCGTAGCGATGGGCGTGGGCTGCTGGTCGTTGACTGCTTGCAGATAATGGTGCAAGAGCAAAGACAGTTCCGGGCTGAGAGTACTTTCGCCACTGAAACAGAAGCGGCCATCGGTCAGATTGAACAGGGGTTCGCGACTGCTGTAGTTGTCCAAGGGCAGGATGCCCAAGTGCCGGGAGACGGTGAGAAGGAATCGGATAGGCTGATGAGAGAGCTCGCCTTGGTCGAAGCGGCAACTCTCAACCACATAGTCGAATAGCTCGGGCATAGGCTCTTCCTCACGCAGCGTCTTGTAGAGCAATTCCGTCATGAAGAACCGCAACGCATAACGAACAGCATCGGCCTCGGGCTCCGGTGGTCGGCAGGATTCGACATGCGGGGCTATCTCCTTGAGGTAGTTGACGGAAGTCTTGGGGTTGTTATAGACAACCAAGTCGAGATGACTGAGCGGCTGCAGCAGATTCTGCTTGGTGCGGCTGCCACCCTTGCGCACGCCTTTGAGCACATAGGAGCGCACACCCAGCTGCCGAGTGAAAATCTTGGCAATAACCGAAGTCTCGGCATACTTGGTAGTATGCAGGACGAGGGCGGGTGTGGACAGCGTGGGAGTCATGTTGGTTAAATCTATATACTTATTATTTTATCATTAATATTTTGGCAACGGAGCGCATAGCGCCGTTGGTGTTTGACGCAAAAACAAAGTAGGTGCCGGACGACACTTTGTCGCCGCTGGCTGTGCGACCATTCCACACGGCCTGGCCGCCATTAGCCGTGGTAGTGTATACCACATGGCCGCGGGCATCAGTAATATGGACCAGAGCATCGCGAGTGAAGCCTTTGATGGCAATGAGGCCGTCGTAGTCGGGGCGCACGGGGTTGGGGAAGGCATGAATATCAGGCCAGGGCTCGGGGTCAGCCCAGGTGGCGGTAGCTCCATAGGACTGCACTCCCATGTTGGTACCGATGAAGAGTTCGCCGGTGAGGGGGTCAACAGCCAGGGCCATAATCTTATCGGAATTGAGCGGACTGTTAGCCATGGTGAAGTGCTCCAGCTGCTCCAGGCCGTTGGCCGAAAGGAGGTAAAGCCCATTGTTGGCCGTGCCCACCCATTTGCGGTTGGCACCATCCACAGCAATGCAGGTGATGCTTTCGTAGGCCATCAGATATTCATAGATACCGTCTTCCGAAAAGAGGATATTGCTACAGTTGACCGGTGCCTGCTCTCCGCGACCGCCGTTGGCAAACGCCCTATAACCATCATAGATGACCTTGATTCCCTTGTCGGTGCCGAACCAAATGTCGCCGGAGCGGTCTTGGACAAGACAAGTGACGGTATGCGTTTCAAGTTTGCTACCATTATTGGGGTTGACATAGGCCATCTTGCCTTCGCCATCATGGATATATATGCGATTGGCACGGCCGGCAAACCACTTATAACCATGGATGCTGTCGAAGATGATTTTATCAATTTCGCGCTTCTCACCAGCCAAACCGTTGAGCATGGGGCTGATGTCGAAAGACTGCCAGTCGCCATTCTTCTTATGGACAATAAGGCCGCGGTCTACCAGGGAGTTGGTCATCCACAGATTTCCGCTCCAGTCGAATGCCAGACCGGAGACGCGCTGATGGACGAAATCGCCACTGCGATAGACTTGAATCTCGGGTACATTTTCGTAATTGTAGAAGTTGCTGACACCATCGCGACGAAATTCCACCAAACCGCCACCCCATGCCGAGGCTGCAATATGGTGTTTGTCGTTGGGGTCGACAGCCACATTCAAGATGTCGTAGACAGGGAATCCCGAGAAATCGAGTTGACCCCAAACCTTTCTATTATAAAAGGATACTCCGGGATCATAATAAGTGTTCTCGTATGTGGGGCGTTTACCGCCTTTGCAGATATAGATGTTATCCCAAGTGGCGGTGAGACTGTAGACATAATCGTCGTTTAAAGGACCTTGCGGAGCAAAGTTGGTAGACACACTATAGGGTTTGGGCAACTTGACAAGACCGAGCCAAGAGTGTCCAATCCAAAGGGTGCCGTCGACATCGATATCAACATCCCATGCCGAGAGTGAGTTGAGCACAGTTTCCAGCTGGAAATCAGAATCGTATATCAACAGATCATCGACCCTGTTCACTAGAATTTTGCCGTTGTGACACCGCAGCGACCTAATCTGACCAGTTTCCAAACTATCCCATCCGCCATCAGGCAACTGATAGTAAGGAGTCATGCTGCCGGGATTGCTGGAGCAAGCCACTGCAATCAGCCTTCCATCGCATACTTCCAACATCTGCACCGACTTGCCGTCAACGGGCGACAAGGTGTCGCGCCGCCAGGTGCTGTAAATATGCAGTCTTGAGCTGGACTTGGGGGCTGTCAGCAGACCATTGTCGGTAGCGGCCACAATCAGGCTGTCGGTAAAAGCCACATCGTAGACCAAACCTCGACCACCGTCGGCTCCCAGATAATAGGTCTCCTCAATCTCAAAGCGGCTCAGATTGACAACTACAATGCCAAAGCCTGTGGCCAGATATGCACGCCCACCATGGAAACGGACGCTGTAGATTTGCTTGTCGCCACTGATATTTCCATAACGGATGTCGGCAATATGATGGACCTGGCTGCCAGCCTTGATGTCGATGGACGAATTGGTATAGGCCACCAAGAGGCTGCGGCTGCGTTCATCGTAGGCAAAGGTGCTGATGCCCACGTCGTTCAATCCATTGGCACGAGTCAAGGCCTTGGTGGACAATTCCTCTTTGTCGAAATAAAACATCGACATGCGGGTGGAGGCATACACTCGGTCGGAAGCCACGCACACCTTACGCCCTGCCACAAAGGAGGCGTAATCGTGCCACTGACCCACAGGCAGCTGAGCGCCCGCAAGCGCAGCAACCAGAAGCATTATCGAAAACCAAAGACCTTTTTTCATAAGCTATTATCTCTTGGGGTGAGCTAAAAGGAGCTGGCTCAGCAAAATCAGCACCCATGCCACCACTGAATTGATGGCCATGGAGAGAAGAGTCATCCAGAAATTGCCGAAGCTGAAAGCCTCAACGAGACCGTATGTAACGCTGTAGACTAACGCAAGAACAAAAGCGTAGACCGAGAAAGTCTGGAAAGGCACCTCGACTATGCTCGGCACAGTCACAATCTCCTCTGGGTCGCCCTGGGTGAGGATGCGGTCGCCAATCAGGATGCGGAAGAAAGCCATCATGGTGCAGCTTATTGCATGGAAGCCAGGAATGTTGCAAAAAAGGTCTACCGCAACACCGGAACCAAAAGCAATAACCAGCAGCGAAATCTTGCCCACATTGGTCGGCAGCATAAGCACGGCCAGAATATAGACGAACGGAATCACATATCCGCCCAGATATACGAAGTTAGAGATAAGCACCTGAAGCAAAATCAATGCCAGGAAGCGGAAAATATTGGAAAAAATCAGTCGTGTCATTTCTGCTCAGCCTCCACCTGAGTACGTGCCATGAGCGAGTCCTGCTCGGCCTTGAAATAGTTTTCAACAATATAGACATGATCCAACTTGGTGAACTCAGTTGCCAAGCGGACCTTGATGGTATAGAATCCACTACCGCGCTCGGTAAAGGCCTTCTCAACAAAACCAACCATCACGCCCTCGGGGAAATCGTTGGCCATGCCACTGGTGACGATGGTATCGTTGGCCCTCAGCTTGTAGGTGGTGGGAATGTCGATAAGGGTGGCATAACGGAAGTCGCCGCCACGCCATACCAGAGAACCGTTGGTGTTGATGCGGGGAATCTTCACGCTGTTGCGGCTATTGCTATGCAGCACAGGCATAATGGTAGCGAAGTTGTCGGTAGTGTTTACCACAACGCCCACGATGCCCTGGGGCGACAAGACGGCCTGGTCCTGGTGGATTCCCTGCAGACGACCCTTGTTAATCATGATGTAGTTGTCGCGTTT
Source organism: Bacteroidales bacterium (assembly GCA_045597945.1). Classification (GTDB taxonomy): domain Bacteria; phylum Bacteroidota; class Bacteroidia; order Bacteroidales; family P3; genus Colimorpha. The sequence goes on along the minus strand of JAZLLD010000056.1, from coordinate 9,428 downwards.
ATTCCACGAATTCTTCACCACTTTGGCCTCAGTGTAGCTGTAGCGCTGATTGAAGACGGTGTCTTCATGGGTGAAGCGACGCATGTTGTAGCTGATATATGACGACTCCAGTTTGGCACGGAGCTCGGCATTCTCGGCCGCCAGCAGGTCGTTCTCATGGCGGAGACTGAAATAGTCGCCCACCGAGGCGGCTGCGCCATAGCAGCTTCCGGCCACACCGTTGGCGGCATGCACCAGCTTGGAGCCTTGGTAGTTGCTGTTCTGCGAGACAAAGACAAGGCCAATTATCTCCAGCAAGACAAATACGAAGACGTAGTTGAAACGTTTGATAAAAGCTAGTAAGGATTCCATGTTCTCTTGTTTGGAAATGAGCGTTGGCTGGCACGCCAGCCACTTTCACTTCTCACTTTAAATAGTTGTTAATCACCTGCTGGGTTTTGTCCACAGCATCACTGAGTATATCGTTCACTATGGTCACATCAAACTGGTCGGCCATCTTCAGTTCTGCGGCACTGCGAGCCAAGCGCTTGGCGATATTCTCCTCGCTCTCGGTACCGCGACTGCGCAGACGCTGTTCCAGCACCTCCACGCTGGGAGGCATCACAAACAATGCCAGAGCATCTGGTCCGAAATATTTCTTCAGGTTCATGCCGCCGTTGACGTCGACATCAAAAATAATCACATGGCCGTTGTCCCAGATGCGGTTGATTTCGCTCTTCAGTGTGCCATAGCTTGTGCCGGCATAGACTTCTTCCCATTCCAGGAACTCGTCATTTTCCACACGTTGGGCGAAATTGTCGGGCGAGAGGAAATAATAGTCGATGCCGTCCTTCTCTCCTTCGCGGGGCTGACGGCTGGTAGCGGAAATTGAGAACTCGAAGCAGTCAAAACGCTTCAAGATCTCGCGAATGATTGTGGTTTTGCCACTGCCTGACGGGGCGGAAAACAATATTGCTTTACGATGATTCATAGTCTAGAATTTGCGGTCAAACACCTTGTTGAAATTCACCACAGCCGACGAGTTCTCTTTCCATTTGTTGGCCTCGGAGACCTCAGCAACGTATGCCAGGGCTTCCTCGCGGTCGGAAAGTTCGTTCAGTCGCATGATGAAATCGTTGTATTCTTTCAGATTGTTGTGAAACAACTGATTCATGAAGAGGAACTTATCATTGATACTGATAACGGTGCGCAGGTCGGCCACCTTCTTAGAGTTCACCTTGTTCTCCAATTGCTGCTCCACATTGCGGGCGTTCTGGTTCAGTGCGTCGCCGATAGTCTGCACCTTGGGTTGCTCGGGTGTGCGATCCATGCTCAGATAATCAAACAACGAAGCCTCGCGAGGCTTCTCTGCCTTGGGGGCTACAGGTTCGTCGGCAAAAAGCTGGTCGTTGGGGTTGCCCGACAATTCCTCCATCATGTTCTGCGGCTTGGTCTCAGCCTTGGAGCCGATTTTCTCGGGAACAAATTGAGGTTTCAACTCACTTGCAGCAAGGGCTGCGGCCGTAGTGGCAGCAATTTCGGCAGCCTTCTTGGCGGCAGCTTCCTCTGCCAGGCGCTTCTCCTCGGCAGCCTTCTTAGCGGCAGCTTCCTCAGCCAGGTGTTTCTCCTCGGCGGCCTTCTTGGCGGCGGCTTCCTCAGCTAGGCGCTTCTCCTCGGCGGCCTTCTTGGCGGCAGCTTCTTCAGCCAGGCGCTTCTCCTCGGCGGCCTTCTTGGCGGCGGCTTCCTCAGCCAGGCGTTTCTCCTCGGCTGCCTTCTTGGCGGCGGCTTCCTCAGCCAGGCGTTTCTCCTCGGCTGCCTTCTTGGCAGCGGCCTCTTCAGCCAGGCGTTTCTCTTCGGCTGCCTTCTTGGCGGCGGCTTCCTCAGCCAGGCGTTTCTCCTCGGCAGCCTTCTTGGCGGCAGCCTCCTCAGCCAGGCGTTTCTCCTCGGCTGCCTTCTTGGCGGCAGCTTCCTCAGCCAGGCGTTTCTCCTCGGCTGCCTTCTTGGCGGCGGCACCTAAGTCAAGGTTCAGCGTGTCGGTCATATCCACAACGGTATTATCCTTCTCAATGTGGAGACAGGTCATATAGAGATCGCGCAACTCCTGCAGGATGAGGTCGATTTCAATTTGGGGTACGGAACCTTGGTTTTGGCGGATACGAGTGGCTATCAAACCGAGCCTCTCAAGGCCTTCTACGAGCGAGTTTGCATGATTATTCATATATACTATATATTTTTAATTAACTAAATATAAAAACTTTGCGCCATAAATTACGGCACAAAAGAAAGTGTAAAGATACATTTTTTTTTTGACATAAATGAAAAAACTATTTCTTTCGCACCAAAAAGGTTAAATTCAGCCATTTTTTATTCGACCCCAAATGTTAAAATCGGAGACTGGCAAGGGCTGGCTTAGACATGCTTTATCACCCATTTTTGCCTACTAAAAACCGTCAAACACCGAGCGAAGGAAGAGCGAAGGTAAAGCGAAGGAAGAGCGAACCTAGAACGGGAGCGAGGCGGAGTCCGGAAAAACGAGGTTTGCGGACGAGTAAAATGTTAAAATGCTAATTTCTCTTGCTGGCACCGCAGTTGCCTTTGCCGCCTTAGCAAAAAACAGTCGGCAACTCACTGATTGTTAAAATACGAACTCGCTGAAGTGGCAAAAAAAATTGCAAGGAATAATTTTTTTTTTGTATATTTGCATGTTTTTTCGGATTAATTGAACAAAAGCATACATCAACAAAACAAGCTACAAAACAAACATTTATAGAAATCACACAGATAGAAATCAAATTATTAATTAACCTTATTTATTAACCAAAACGTATTTGTTATGCAAAAAAATCTACAAAGATTGTTGCTCCTGGTTGTGCTGGCACTTCCCTGGGCAACAAACGCACAGGCACTTTCGGAATATGCCTTTGCCACCGGAGTAGATACGAGCAGATGGATCACGATTCCCGCATCCACCTCGCTCATCAGTCCGGGTGCTGGCGACTATGGCGTTTCCTCGGTGCAGAATTTGGGATTTGCATTCACCTTTGGTGAAGGCTCCTACACCCAGTTTTCCGTCAATGCCGACGGTAACATTCGCTTGGGCTCTACAGTAACGGGTACAAGCAACTACACCACGCCGTTCTCATCGGCGAACGCGATTGTCAACAACCCGAAGATCAACTTCTTTGGTTGCGACGGCTATTGCGACAACACTCACTATGTGCGCTATGCCCACACCGAGGACGCCTACGGCGATTCTGTTGGCGTAATCGAGTACTGCATGGGCACTTACACCTCCTCGACCCGCCCCTACCTCTACAAATGGCAGGTGCATCTCTACCACAACGGTACTGTCGAGGTGGTTTATGGCGCCGCTCCCGGCACCAGCCCTGCCGTCTCCCGCCAGGTGGGTCTCTGCGAGAATGCCAACAGCGGTTGGGTCGTCAACCAGAGCCATCAGGCCATCGCGCTCAACAATGGCAATTCCTCTACTATTCCTTCTGGCACATGGCCTACTGAAGGACGCTACTATACCTTCTCTATGCCTAACTACGCTTGCCCTCGTCCTACCGAAATCACCATCAGCAACTTGGATGTTGATGGTTTCGACGCAAGCTGGACCGACACTTCCGACGCCCAGAGCTGGCTTGTCATCCTCACGAACGGCAACACCGAGGTATACAACAATGTTGAAGACACAAACAGCGTGTCCTTCACCAACCTCTCTGCCAACACCAACTACAGTCTCTCGGTTTCCGGTCTTTGCATCAGCGGCGACACTAGCAACGCACGCATAATGCTTGTGAAGACTCCCTGCAGCGCTCTCGACTCTCTGCCTTTCACCTACGGCTTTGAAGATGCCAACACAGGTTCTTCCTCCACCGGCACTCCTTTCGTAGATTGCTGGGGTCTCCTGAACAATGGCACCTCCAATGGAGGATATCCCTATGTCAGTGCTTCCACCTCCTACAACCATACCCCTGGCGGCAGCAAGGGCCTTTACTGGTACAACACTACCACCACCGGCACTTACGGCGACTACCAAGTAGTTGTTCTGCCCGCCGTGGACACCGACATCTATCCTATTAACACCCTGATGCTCCGCTTCTGGGCTAAGTCTTCCTCTACCTCATACAGCCCCACTTTCACCGTGGGTGTGATGACCGACCCCACCAACATCGCCACCTTCACTCAGGTCGGCACCGTTAACGTGGGCGGCAACACCAACTGGGCTGAGTTTGAAACCATGTTCAGCTCCTACACCGGCTACGGCCAGTATGTGGCTCTGCGCGCCGACCGCCCCACCTCTTCGTGGTATGCCTATGTCGACGACTTCACGCTGACCCTCATCCCCGCATGTCCTCGTGTGAGCGACCTGATTGCCACCAATGCCACCACCTCCAGCATTGATATTGCTTGGAACGAGAACGGCAACGCCACTTCCTGGATTGTGGAGTGGGACACCGTCAACTTCACTCCCGGCATGGGCCTGAACACTGCAACGGCTACCGACACCACCTACTCCATCACCGACCTGGAAATCGGCCATACATATTATATATATGTGACCCCCGACTGCAGCGGCGATGAGGCCGAGACAGTAGGCATCACCGCCACCACCTTGGCAACCGAACCCGGCACCCTGCCTTTCACTTGCGATTTCGAAGGTGACTGCGCTTCCGAGTGGGATCTGCTCAACGGCACCCAGGCCAACGCTTGGTATGTGGGCACTGCAACCCACAACGGCGGCACCCACAGCCTCTACATTTCCAACGACGGCGGCGTCTCTAACGGCTACAACAGCTCGTCTATCTCCTATACCTACGCATCTCGCACCCTCAACTTCGAGGACGCTGGTGAGTATGCTTACTCCTACGACTGGCGCAACCAGGGCGAGAGCAACAACTACGACTTCGGCCGCGTGTTCCTGGCTCCCGCATCCTACAACTGGGAGGCTGGCGTGAATCCCGCCGATGGCACCTACGCCTTTGCCACCTGGACTATGCCCGCCGGCTGGTACGAGCTGACCGAGCAGTTCGGCTCGCCCGCCACCCTGGCTCAGTCCTCTTCTTGGCGCACCGCTACAGGCACTTTCACACTGCCCACCCCCGGCACCTACAATCTGGTGTTCTGCTGGGCCAACGACGGTTCTGTAGGCACGAACCCCGCCCTGGGTATCGACAACATCAGCATTGCCCGCAACACCTGCCCTGCTCCTATTGTCAGCGTTGACCGCGTCACCAGCGACAGCGTAGTGCTGACCTGGGTTTCCGTAGGCGAAGAGTCTCAGTGGTCTGTGAGCGACGGCACCAACACCTATGATGTTTACGACACCACCTATGCTTTTGAGAACCTCGACGCTAACACCAACTACACCTTTATGGTCCGCTCGGTATGCGACTACGACGACAGCTCCATGGTTGTCACCATCAACGTCCGCACATCTTGCGACCCAATCGACTCTCTGCCTTACACCATGACCTTCGAGGGTGTTCCCACAAGTTCTTCCTCAACCGGTTCTGCATTCCTGGAGTGCTGGAACCTCCTCAACAATGGTACTTCCTATGGCGGATATCCTTATATTGCTAACTCCAGCACCTACAACCACACTCCTGGCGGCATCCAAGGTCTCTATTGGTACAACACTACCACCACTGGTACCTATGGCGACTATCAGTGCGTCGTGCTTCCTCCCGTCAACACCGTGGACAACCCTATTGCTTCTCTCCAGCTCAGCTTCTGGGCTAAGGCCAGCAGCACTAGCTACAGCCCCGTGTTCTACGTGGGTGTGATGACCAATCCTAGCGACATCAACTCTTTTGTTCCCGTTGACACCATCAACGTCGGTCCTAACACCACCTGGACCGAGTTCACCTCTCTCTTCTACAACTACGAAGGCAACGGCCAGTACATTGCCGTGAAGGCTGTTCGCCCCAGCAGCAGCTGGTATGCTTATGTGGACGACTTCAAACTCGAGATTGCTCCCGCATGTCCCCCTGTAGACGACATGGCTGTCAGAAACATCACCACCAACTCTGCCGACATTTCTTGGCGCGAAGTTGGCTCAGGCGTCAGCTGGACTGTTGAGTACGGTCCTACCGGCTTCACTCTGGGCACCGGCACCGTCGAGTACGCTTACGATACCACCATCACCATCACCGGTCTCTACAGCAACACCCTCTACGACGTCTATGTTACCGTTGACTGCGGCGGCGAATTAGGTGGCACCAACCTCATTTCTTTCTGCACCGCTTGTGAAAGCATCTCTGTGCTGCCCTGGACTGAGACCTTTGAAGGTCTGCCCGCCGGCACTAACTCCAACCTCGATTGCGGAGTCCCCTGCTGGGGTCGCCTCGACAATGCTACCACCTACCACTTCGGCTACATTGGCAGCCCATCCTCTTGGCCCACTGGCGCCCATGGCGGTACCGGCTTCCTGTATTACTACATGCCTACCACCGCTGGCACCTATGCCGACTGGATTTACTCCATCCTGCCTCCTATGAACACTGTTGAGCATCCTATCAACACGCTCCAGGTTTCGTTCTGGTGCAAGATGAACTCTGCTACCACCACCGGCGACATCCAGATTGGTGTCCTCACCGATCCTACAGATGCGTCCACCTTCGTACCTCTCGACACCGTCACCGTGGCTGGCACCACCTACACTCGCTTCGAGGCCTACCTGAGCAACTACACCGACACCGGTGCTTACATTGCTCTGCGTTTTGCCCGCCAAAGTGCCACCACTTATTACTTCCTCGACGACGTGACAGTCGAACTCATTCCCGACTGTCCTCCTGTGACCAGCATTGCTCTCAGCTCTGTCTCCGACGATATGCTCTCAGTTACCTGGCAGGAGAATGGCAGTGCCACCTCTTGGGAGGTTGAGTACGGTCCTACTGGTTTCACCCTCGGCACTGGCACCGTGGCCAACACCTCTACCCTTCCTTTCAACATCTATGGCTTGACCCCCAATACCTATTACGATGTCTATATCACTCCTGATTGCGGTGGCGTAGCTTCCACCCGTATGGGCACTTTCCACACTGCCTGCGGTGCAATCACTCTGCCTTACCTTCAGAACTTCGAGGCTGCTCCCACCAGTTCCTCCTCCACCGGCAGCGCATTTGTTGACTGCATGGTTCGTCTGAACAATGGCTCTTCCTATGGCGGATATCCTTATGTATCTTCCAGTTCCAGCTACAACCACACCACCGGCGGTAGCAAGGGTCTCTACTGGTACAACTCTATCACTACCGGCACCTATGGCGACTACCAGGCAGTTGTACTGCCTCCCGTCGACAGCATCACCGATGCCAACACCCTCCAGCTCAGCTTCTGGGCTAAACCCTCTAGCACCAGCTACGCTCCTATCTTCCAGGTAGGTGTGATGACCAATCCTAACGACATCACTACCTTTGTGCCCGTCGACACCATCAACGTTTCTGGCGACTGGACCAAGTACGAAAGCCCCCTGAACCGCTATGCCGGCAATGGTCGCTTCGTAGCCCTCGTGGCTTTCCGTCCCACCAGCTCTTGGTATGCTTATGTCGACGACATCGAACTTGACTACACTCCCACTTGCCCCGCACCTTCTAACTTTACCAGCACCGGCAACACCGCAACCACCGTCACTCTCGACTGGTCTGAGCGCGGTTCCGCTACAGAATGGGAAGTCGGCATGGCCACCAGTGCCACCGCTCCTATTGCAGGCACTGTTGTCACCAGCCATCCCTACACCGTTACTGGCCTCACCGGCGGCACACCTTATTATTTCTATGTACGCAGCATCTGCGGTGCTGGCGACACCTCTCGCTGGAGCGATGCCCTCATCGTTACTCCTGGCAGCTGGAACATGCGCCCCAACATGGCTGATACCGTCCGCATGTGCGGCGGCGTCATTTACGACGACGGCGGCCCAAACGGCAGCTATGCAATGAGCCAGAACTCCACCATCTACATCCTTCCCGATAGCCCCAATGCTCTCGTCAGCATCCAGGGTAGTTCCTACACCGAATCCTCCTTCGACTACATCACCATCTATGATGGTCTTGGCACCACCGGCACTCAGCTCTGGACCGACAACGGCATTTCCAGCCTCACCAGCTTCGGCCCCTTCGAGTCCACCTCTGGCCCCATCACCGTCACCTTCCACACCGATGGTTCTGTGGCTTACGATGGTTTCGAAATCTTTGTCAGCTGCGTCAGCGCATCCTGCCGCATCCTCAATCTCCGCCAAGACGCATCTGTTGCTCCCTCCGGCTCTCAGCTGGCACTCACCTGGGACGACAACGGTGCTTCTGAATATCAGATCGAATACGGCAACCACGGCTTTGCCCAGGGCACTGGCAGCAACATGACCGTCTTCACCGACAGCGCCATCATCACTGGTCTTGACGCTATGACAAACTACGATGTCTACGTACGCAGCATCTGCTCCGCAACCGACACTGGCTACTGGACCAGAGGCTCCTTCACCACTGAGATGTGCGACAACCCCATTATAGCTCTCAGCTACGATTCCACTTGGACAACCACCACTTCCGATAAATCACCTCTCGGAACCAGTTACTACAACTACGGCTACACCCAGTCCATCATCGACGCAGCTCAGCTTGCCAGCATCACCGATCCTATTACCGCTTTCGCATTCAATCCTGTAGATGGCACCCAGGGTAGCTATTACACCCACATGTCTATGTGGATGGCCAACGTCAGCGACTCTGTCTTCACCACCGGCGACTTCATCCATCCCGACACCAACCACGTATTCGTTAAGGTTCTTGACGACGCTGACCTCTGCTACACCGATGGCGGCTGGCAGGTCTTCGGCTTCGACACCACCTTCACTTGGGATGGCCACAGCAATGTGCTTGTCACCTTCGCCCGTGCTCACGGCAGCTATCTGTCTGGCGCATCGTTCCGTGCACACTACACCACCGGTACCAAGACTGTTATCGACTACAATGATAACAATCCTTACAACATCAACACTGCCTCTGTCGGTTATGGTGATGCATATTCCTATGTACCCGACCTCAAGTTCATCTCCTGCGGCGCAGGCTGCAGCACTCCCGCTATCACCAGCGTGACCAACGACTACGAGTCTGCCACCATCACCTGGAGCGGATCTGGCGCTTCTTACGAAGTAGCTGTCAAAGCTAACCGCGCTTCCGACTGGCCCGCAGAGACCTCAGTTGCAGGCAACACCTACACCTTCAACGGCCTCAGCGCAGCCACCGCCTACACCTTCCGCGTCCGCCAGGACTGCACCCTCGATGAGAACGGCTACTCCGCTTGGACCTACCGCACCTTCACCACCGACAGCCTGCCCTGCTTCGCACCCGAGAACCTCACCGTCTCCAACATCACCAACGCACAGGCCGAGTTCGCCTGGACCGCAGTGGGCGAGGAGACCAACTGGGAACTCCACGTGTGGGCAACCGGCG
>JAZLLD010000055.1:0-80217 GCA_045597945.1 Bacteroidales bacterium | reverse complement strand
TGCCAAGCAACCAGCTGGGCTGTTCGCCAGAGTTGTCAGTAAGATCGCATCTTTCACTGCATTACAATATGTCAATTATCTCTCGGGGAAACCCCTTGGTCATATCAAATATGCTCTAGATTAATTCCGCCAACGGGTTATTGTATTCATATTAACAATTTGTTTTATAGGTGGATAAGGTGTTATAGAGGATGTTTGCAGAATGTATAATTTAATGCAAATATACGAAAAGTATGTCACATACTAAGAATTTTTTTCATTTCGCCACCCTTTGCTCCGCATAGGTCTCATCACTAGCTTGTCCGCTCTGCCACAATAGACTGTTGATGCACATCTTTACTTATGACTAAGTCATCGAATCTAAGATGTGGTAACCAGTGCATCTAAGGTCCGCTGCTTAGGTCGCTGCTTGATAAACTACACGTTCATAAGTGGTTGTAGAAACTAAAATATATTTTTCCTGAAAAAAAACAATTTGTTTCAAAAAAAATTACTATCTTTGTATAATCATTGTTATAAAATCGTTGTTATCTATTTGTTTGATTGTTAAATCGAAATAAGTTTTATAATATATATATTAATATGGATAATATAAAATATTCATCTCCTATAGCCGAAAAGACAAGGAATTGGTTAAATCTATTCGGTCAGAGATTAAAGATCGTACAGGTCTTGATTGTTGGATTGATTTGGAAGGCATAGAGAGCGATCAGGAATTTGTGGATGTGATTATTTCTGCCATCAATAATCTTGACATTTTCTTGTTTATGTATTCTCGCAATTCAGTGGATTCTGAATATGCAAAAAAAGAATTGGTATTTGCAGCCCAGAAGAAAAAGCGTATCGTTTTTGTGAATATTGATCAGTCAGAATTAGGCGACTGGTATAAATTCAATTATTCTTCTCATGATATCATTTCTTACAATGATCGTGGTCAACAAGAGAAACTCTTCAAAAACTTGATTAAATGGGCGAGTGATGAAGAGACCCAAAAGGAAGATAACCTTCAGAAAGAGAAAGAAAGTAAGCTCCAGTACCGTTATAAGTTATCTGAAGATATTTCTAATCTGGAGTCGTCTATTGCTGCAAAAAAAAATTCAATCCAGATTCTCAAGGAGGAAATTGAAGCTTGTGAGTTGGAAATAAAGAAAAAGAAAAAGGAACTGAACTCTAAAGATAATTTTTATGACCCCTTTGTTGATAAGATGATTTTTGTTGAAGGCGGTGAGTTTTCTATGGGTGATGATGATTCGGATAATGGCAATAAACCTCACAGAGTTACTGTTGACACTTTTTGGATTGGGCAAACTCCTGTTACCCAAGCAGAATGGAATTTTGTAATGAACCCAGACGATTGCCTAACAAAAGTTAGTGATGGAGATAGACCGAAAACGAATATTACATACAAGGAAGTAGTTGAGTTTATTAAGAAATTAAATACCTCAGTGAAAGACTCTTCTAAAGAGGGAAATCCCACCTATTATTATTGTTTGCCAACGGAGGCAGAGTGGGAATATGCCGCAAGAGGAGGATCGTCAAAAGTGAACTTTAAGTATAGTGGTAGTAATGACCCAAATGAAGTAGCACGATTTTTAACTGGTGAAGATCTGCCGCCTGTGGTTAAGTCAAAAAAAGCCAATGTACTAGATATATATGATATGAGTGGTAATGTTGGAGAGTGGTGTCATGACATATATGAAAATACACTTTCTGGTGATGGTTTGATTAATCCTCGTGGCCCAAAGAATGGTAAGGAACGCGTAGTTAGAGGTGGGAATTATTGCCGTGGAGCAGAATATACAACAGTGTATGCTAGGGAAAAACAAGATCAAGGTTTAGGTAATCGTTCAATTGGATTCAGGTTAGTTCGAAAGGATAATATCAATGTTCGAAATGAGATGGATTTTGCAAAGGCTGTTAAGCGTGGTTCTGATAGACTTTTTTTGACTGGACTTTTGGCGGATGATATTCTCAGTGAAAGAAAAGTTGTTATGGGCATATTTGAGTTTGGTATTGGTACTACTATTAAAAAATATTGCAAAAATAACTTAGGCATAGATATTCAGGATAGATATCTCGATTTTCAATTCGATAATACAGATAAAAAATATCCAACAATTTTGATGTCTATCAATGATGATTCAGATGGGGTTGGAATCCTATAATGATTATCATTGTATAAGGTGGAGCAATTTAATCTGTCAATAAAGTTTTTGTATATTCGATGATTTAAACTTGACTATTGTTGGTTAGTTATGAAAGTTTTTCAAGTGTGGCCGGTACGAACGATGTGTTCAAATGGTGTTACAATAGTTCCTGCGATGAGTGTTGTAGTAACACTTCAGTACCATGCACCAACCCCATTTTCTCATGGCATGGATGCTGTGGCAGAGGCATACATGCGTATGTATGGGTGTGATATCAAAAAGTTAGGGTGCAATTCAAGTAATTTTAAATACAAAGGACTTGCTTAGTATGAATATTAACGATTTTATTCATCCAGATGATGCTTCTGCACTAAAGACGTTGAAGAGTATTCCCACACTATCTTTAGTGATGGAAAAGGTGTTTGAGTATGGCTACGAAGAGATTATGTGGAGCAATAATGTGACTTCCAATTTAAGGTTGTCTGAGTCGCAGATGCCAGAGGTGTATCGTCTTTTACCTCCTATTTGTCAGGCTTTGGGTATTCCTGTTCCTGAACTATACATGCAGATGTCACCTTACCCCAATGCATGGACATCGGGCAATAAGCGGGTTTTTATAACTGTAACATACGGTCTTGTGCGCCGTTTCAAGGAGGACGAGCTGATTGCAGTACTGGCACACGAGTGTGGTCATATTCTTTGCCAGCATGTGTTGTATTCAACTTTAGCCAATGCTATATTTGACCTTGGTGATTCTTTGGTGGATTCTTTTGTAGGGTCGATTGGCAATATTGCGATGAAACCTATAAAACAGGCTTTGTTGGCGTGGAGTCGGGCTGCCGAATTATCGGCCGATCGTGTGGCTTGTATGATGACTTCTGCAGAGACTTTGGCTAGAGTGATGGCAAGACTTGAGGGTATGCCTACCCCGATTCTCCAAAATCTGGACTTAAATGCATGGGCTCGTCAGGGTGAAGACTATGAACGTCTCAAAAATGGTAGTGCATGGAACAAGGTTGTTCGCTATATGGCCAATTCGGATATAGATCATCCTTATGGCCCAGTTAGAGCTTATGAAGCAATGAAGTGGGAGGAGTCTCTGCCTTGCAAAAAACTCAGAGGCAATATACTCTTGTTACAAGGTGGTGCAACTTGTCCGCAATGTGGTTCTCCGATCAGTTCGGAGTGGTCATTTTGTAAATCATGTGGGATTAAATTAAAATAAATAATAAAATGGGAACATTTAAGACTACGAAAACACTTAAGGCAGATCCTGCGTTGATTCCTGTTATCTCCAATGCAATTGTTGAGGAGTTTAAATGCGAGGGATATGATACGAAGGTTGATGTCAGTGTATATGGAGGAAGTGATATTTCACTCTCTAAGGGCGGTATTTTCAAATCGGTATTAGGAATGAAATCAGCTTTGAAAGTAACTCTTATACCCAAGGACGATTGCATTTTTTTTGAAGCTGGTGTGGGAATCTTTGGACAGCAGGCTATCCCAACGGCTATTTCAATGCTCCTATTTTGGCCTGTATTGCTGACCCAACTATGGGGAATGATTCAGCAAAGCCAATTGGATGAAAAAGCATTGGCAATTGCAGAACGTGCTATTGCGAATAATACTACTAGTGGTTTTGCAGAGAGCAGAACTCAGTTTTGCCCGAGTTGCGGAAAACCAATAAGTGAAACATCGAATTTTTGCCCTCATTGTGGAAGTAAGTTAATTTGAAGTATTATGGATAATTCAAAAGTTGTTTTTATTAGCCATTCGAGTGCGGATAACAATATCTCGGAGCAAATGTATAATGCATTAGAGTCGCGAGGAGTTGGCTGTTGGATGGACCGGTTTGATATTGTTCCAGGCATTCCTTATGCTCGTGCAATAATGAATGGCATAGAAAAATGTGATGCGTTTGTTGTTCTTCTTTCATCTAGTAGTGTGAGGTCAGATGACGTTTTGAATGAAATAGATAATGCTCATGCATTAAAAAAACAGTTGATTCCAGTGTTTCTTGAAGAGGTTGAGTTACCAAAGGATTTTAGCTATTATTTGAATCGTTGGCAATGGATTACGTATAAACATGATTTTGATTCTTTGGTTAAAGAAATATGTTGTGCATTAGATGTAGATTGTAACGAACCTTGCATTACTGATTGCGAAAGACGATTTCCCATGACAGAGAAACCACGTAAATCAATTAAGAAAGCTTTTCAGAACAGATGGGAATATGTGAAAGAAAAAGGTTGGGATAAGCAAGTTGTAAACGTCGCTAATCACTTTGTAGAAAATCATTATGGGGTTAGTTTGGCAAATACTTGTCAGCACTGCGGAACAGTAAACAAGAAGTCAGCTAAATATTGCTCTAAGTGTGGGCGTAAAATTATTTGAAATATTTTATGGATAATTCAAAAGTTGTTTTTATTAGCCATTCGAGTGCGGATAACAATATCTCGGAGCAAATATACAATGCATTAGAGTCACGAGGAGTTGGCTGCTGGATGGACAAGTTTGATATTGTTCCAGGCATTCCTTATGCTCGTGCAATAATGAATGGTATAGAAAAATGTAATGCATTTGTTGTTCTTCTTTCACCTAATAGTGTGAAATCAGATGATGTTTTGAATGAAATAGATAGTGCTCATAACTTAAAGAAACAATTGATTCCAGTATTTCTTGAAGGTGTTGAGTTGCCCAAAGATTTCAGCTATTATTTGAAACGTCGGCAATGGATTGTTTTCGACAAGAGTGTAGATACCGTAGTTGATAGTATATGTGAGGCCTTGTCAAAGTTACTTGGTATTTCGTTTGATTCCTCAAAACTTGATAATCAAGTCCAACCAATTGCTCCATATAATCTAAAAATTAAGCCGAACCTTGATTGCAATGTGTTTATTGACGAGGATGATAGAGGTATTGCGAAAGCTGACACGATTACACGCTTTGCGTTATCGCCAGGTGAATATACTTTGTCGTGTGTTTCTACCATTCAAAAGATAAGGCTTGATATGGATGATGTCGTTATTACTAATGGCGATGTGCTTAGGAAACCTGAGTTTGACATATCTCAAAAGTCCAAGCGTCAAGATGATAAACCAGATAGACCAGTACTCAATACAAAAAAGAACTCATATTCTGAGGAACCTGATGTGGATTTTCAGCCAGTTATTGTGGGTAAAGAGCATTTTAACATTGGTGTTTTAGGTCATGCCAATCATGGCAAAACTACACTCTCTGCAGCAATTTCATCTACTTTGGCAGAATCGGGTTATTCGGAATATGTGGATTATGATGAACTGGAACAATCTCCAATACGTAATGGTGAGTTTGTTAGTTTTAAGGCTTCATCTTTTAACTTCCAAACAGAAATTAGGCGTTATACTCTAACGGATTTCCCATCTCATCAAAATATGGTAAAGGGTGCAGTTGCTGGAGGTTTGGGAATGGATGGAGCAATCATGATTGTTGCAGCAACGGACGGTTCAATGCCAGAAACTCGGAATCAATTATTACTAGCCAAAGAATTGGGAGTTTCCTCCATTGTGGTCTTTTTGAATAAATGTGATTTGTTAGATGATGATGACTTAATAGATTTGGTCGAGGCTGAAATACGAGAACTTCTCAGTGTGACAGGTTATGATGGAGATAACACACCTATTATTCGAGGCTCAGCATTGGCTGCCCTGAATGGTGTTCCCGAAGGTGAGGAATCTATTATGGAGTTGTTAGATGCCACGGATAATTGGATACCTGTATCTTCACGCATAGTTGATAAGACATTCGTTATGCCAATTGATGATGTCTATTTCATTGAAGGCCGAGGAACTGTTGCAACAGGTCGAATTCAAGCTGGCGTAATTCATACAGGTGATCCTGTGGACATTGTAGGCAGAGGAGGTAAGAAGTTGATGAGTAATATTGCTGGTGTAGAAATGTTTAGAAAGATTCTTGATCAAGGTGAAGCGGGTGATAATGTAGGTTTGTTGTTGAAAAATATTAATCATCACAAGATTCGCAATGGAATGATTATTTGTGAGCCAAGAACAATAAAGCATACCAGCACATTCGAGGCAGTAACGTGTTCCGATTCGTCTAGTAAGATTGACGACAATTCTATTCGTACTTGTGCGTTTTTTGATAATGAAAGTGTTAAAGCCACGTTTTTTGATGATGACTTTGGTTTTCCTTATCAGTTTGATCCTGGATTTCAAAAGGTTCGTGTTTCATTAAGTGTTGAAATGCCTGTATTTGTTGGTCAATATTTCACAATATCAGCTAAGGGATCTAAAATTGTCGGATGCGTGACTAAAGTTGGTGATTAATATATTGTGTTTGATTCAAATCTGACTTTTTATAGATAAGCCATGTTCAACAAATTAATTTCTAAACTAAATAAGGACTTAACTGAGTCTCCATTCAAGACCGTATTGCTAACTGGCGGCTTGTTCGTGTTTCTATTTGTAGTTTTTTATGCCATCTACTGCCTGGTCTTTGATCAAATCATTAATCCGGTAGCGGTGTTTGTGGATATGGTCAGCCCTGCCACATTGAGAAACTATACTTATGAAACTACGCTTAACAATCCAATTTTGCCTGCTAGACATATTCTTTATTTGGTGGTGTATCTTGCTGGTATAGTGGTTTTCTCGGGCGTATTCATTGCCACACTTACCACGTTTATTCGCTCCAAAGCTGAGATGATAAGGCGAGGTGATACAAGGTTCCAGTTAGGTGGTCATGTGCTAGTTCTGGGTTATGATAATCGTCTGATAGGTACTATCACTCGTTTGGCCAAAACACAAGAGATTGTGTTAGTGATTGAAAGTGATGTAGATAAGTTACGCTCGGAATTGAAGTTGGAGTTAGATAATGATACTTATAAAAAGATTACTTTTATTCATGCAAATAAGAATGAGGCAAGAGACTTAGAGAAAAAGCTGAAACTTAAGAAAGCTAAAGAAATATATATCATTGGTGGGGAGGGTGACATATCACATGATAATTCCAATTTGGATTGCTTTGTCAAAATTTGTGAACTTTGTGATAAGGGGGAAGTAAAAGTTCCTAATTGCAATATCTATTTTCGTGATTCCTCCACTTTTGCTTTGTTTCAATCGCATATTGGTATCGAAGAGAAGTATCGTGCTAGTTTTCATCCATTCAGTTTTGATGAACTATGGGCTAGGAAATTGCTTGTTGATATTGAAAACGATTATCCTAAACTAGATTATCGTAGCGACGAAGACAATATCGCAGTATGCCCAGAAAAGTATGTTCATCTATTGATTTTAGGTATGTCTAGCATGGGAGAGATGCTTGCCCGTGTGACCACAATGCTTGCTCATTTCCCAAACTATATCACTCATGGTAAGAAAACAAAGATTACTATTGTAGATCCTGACATCTACTCCAAGATGGAAGGCTTTACCGGACGTTTTGCTGAGTTTTTTAAACTTTGTCGATATCAATATTGTGAATATTCTCCGGAAGGAAAGCATGTAATTACTGATAATGCAGAGTTGTTGGAGAAAGACTTTCTTGACTTAGAGTATGAGTTTATTAAATCATCATATTCAAATACATACTTTTTGTCGGATATTGAGGTTTGGAGCAAGGAGAATTCTTTCTTGACAATTGCAGTATGTGAAGATGCCCCTTATAAGAGTATGGAAGTTGCCTGCTTCTTGCCACATCGAATCTATGAAGATAGAATTCCTATTTTGGTGTATCAAATGGGAAGTTCTTCTATATCATCCTTTTTAGACAATTCAAAGTATAAGAATTTTCATATTTTCGGATGTACTGATGTTGATGTTATGGATGAAAAACAATTGATGGAATGGGCAATGATGTTGGCTAGAGAATATGAAGTAGAATATGCAGGATCGGAAGAACAAAGGCGGGAAGTACTAAATTCCACCAAAGAGGCATTATGGAATAACACAATAGTGTCAGACCAGTGGTCGAATATCTACAATGTGGCCTCTCTTCCTAGCAAACTTCGTGCTATGGGAACCAGTATTGATGCATTCTTGAGTAATCCAATCGAATTTGGTGCTAAAGAAAGAGACCTTCTCGGTCGAATCGAGCATAACCGTTGGGATGCGGAAAAACTAATGATGGGATACAGACCGACCGATCCCCATGAGCAGAAGGCATGGAATGAAGGAAAGAAGAAAGATCTAAAGAAATTATTTATCCATGACAATATCCGCCCATTTGATGAATTGTCAAAGGATGACCAAGATAAAGACATCTTGCTCTGGGACAAATTATGTAACATTGTTAGAAACAGATAGTATAAGTAGCTATATATGGAAGAAAAGATTTTTATTTCTTATTCTAGAAAGGATACTGAAAGAGTGTTCGAAATCAAGACAGAGATTGAAGATAGTGTGGGTAGGGGCTCATGTTGGATAGATCTGAATGGAATTGAGAGCGACCAGCAATTTGAGGATATCATAATTTCAGCTATCAACAATACTGAAATATTTCTTTTCATGCATTCTGTTAATTCGTCAGGATCAAAATGGGTGAAAGATGAATTAAGGTTTGCTGATATAAAGAAAAAAAAGATAGTTTTTGTCACTATTGATGGTAATGAATTAAACGACTGGTTCTTATTTAAGTATGGAGGCCATGATATTATTGACTACCAGAATCCGGATCAAAAAAAGAAGATGATAGATAATTTGCGTTCTTGGTGTGGTTTGCCAGAAGAACAACCTGCAAATATCGCATCTGCAGGCGTGGATTTAGACTCTCTTATGGCTGCTGCAGAAGGTGGTGATGCAAGTGCGCAAAAGATAGTGGCTGATAATTATTTTGTAGGATTGAATGGCTTTACTCAATCTTACCCTGAAGCCATTTCGTGGTATCGCAAATCTGCGGAGAAAGGTGACTTGAGTGCTCAAAAACAATTGTTTACTATTTATCATAAAGGAATCGGCGTTGAATCATCAGATGAAGAAGCAGTGAAATGGGCCACGTTGGCAGCTAAACAAGGTGATGCAGAGATGCAGAATTATCTCGGGGTGTGTTTTAAGAAAGGAATCTGTGTTGAGCAGTCTCATGAAGAGGCGGTAGCGTGGTTTCTAAAATCCTCAGAACAAGGCTATGCAGAAGCAGAGAACAACTTAGGAAGTTGTTACGAGTATGGCCAAGGCGTTACTCAGTCATATGAAGAAGCGGTTAGGTGGTATCAGAAGGCGGCAGACCAAGGATTGGCTGGAGGAGAAAATAACTTAGGAAGATGCTATTCTAATGGTAGAGGTGTCAAGAAATCCTTTGATGAAGCTATATTGTTGTACCAGAAAGCGGCTGAGAAGGGTGATGCAGGGGGGCAAAGGAGCATGGGTCTATGTTATGAACTCGGACAAGGGGTGGATCAGTCTTTTGATGAGGCTGTAAAATGGTATCAAAAAGCGGCATGTCAGGGGAATGCATCAGCTTTATGCGATTTGGGTCAATGCTATTTATTTGGCAATGGCGTTGGTCAGTCCAATAGAGAAGCGGTACTGTATTTCCTAAAAGCAGTAGAACAGGACTATCATGATGCGCAATATCATTTAGGGGATTGTTACTTTTACGGCTATGGTGTAAGTCAATCATATGAAGAGGCAGTAAAGTGGTACCGAAAGGCTGCAGAGCAGGGCCATCCTGATGCTCAATGTTGTTTAGGTTTCTGCTATTATAATGGTTTAGGTGTATCTATAGGACAATCATACGAAGAGGCAGTAAAGTGGTACCGAAAGGCTGCGGGACAAGGTCTTCCTGTTGCACAATTGAATTTAGGATTATGTTACCATAATGGCATAGGTGTAGGCCAGTCATACGAAGAGGCAGTAAAGTGGATTCGAAAGGCTGCGGAACAGGGTCTTCCTATTGCACAATCGAATTTAGGATTATGTTACCATAATGGCCTAGGTGTAAGCCAGTCAGACGAAGAGGCCGTAAAGTGGATTCGTAAGGCTGCAGAGCAAGGCGATCCTAATGCCCAGAATCAATTAGGCATATTATATGAATGTGGATTAGGTGTAAAACAATCTTATGAAGAGGCTGTAAAGTGGTATCAAGCTGCGGCTGGTCAGGATCATGCATCTGGGCGAACAAACCTAGGAAACTGTTACTATAATGGTCTAGGCGTAAGTCAATCCTATGAAGAGGCTGTAAAGCGTTTTAGAAAAGCTGCAGAGCAAGGTGATCCGACAGCACAAGTCAATTGGGGTTTCTGCTATGAAAAAGGTCAGGG
The DNA here is from genome assembly GCA_045597945.1 of Bacteroidales bacterium. GTDB lineage: Bacteria > Bacteroidota > Bacteroidia > Bacteroidales > P3 > Colimorpha. Next base: position 69,816 of record JAZLLD010000055.1, on the reverse strand, counting down.
TATTGAAAAATCCTATGGCCAAGCTGTTAGTTGGTATCAGAAAGCCGCAGAAAGTTGTGATGCTCGTGCCTTCTATAATCTCGGTAAATGTTATGATCAAGGAATAGGTGTCGAAAAATCGAAACAAAAAGCCCTCGAATATTTTCAACAGTCTATAGAAAATGGATATGAAGATGCAAAAGAAGAATATGATAGAATTACAAAAGAATTGAACTCGAAGAAAGGGTTTTGGAGTAGACTAAAGAGGTGATGATCCTGTGACATGAGTTCTTGGTTAACATTAGTTCGCCTATTGATATTACAAAAGCCGCTCGTTAGAGCGGCTTTTGATATTATGTTGCTGATATAGAATCAATATTTGTAGAAGCCTTCGCCGGTTTTGCGGCCAAGGAGACCAGCGCGGACCATCTTGCGGAGCAGGGGGTGAGGACGATACTTAGGATCGCCGAACTCGTTGTAGAGAACCTCCATGATGGCCAGGTTGACGTCGTTACCAATGAGGTCGGCCAATGCCAGAGGACCCATGGGGTGGTTGGCGCCAAGCTGCATGCACTTGTCGATATCTTCAGCGGTTGCGATACCGTCGGCCAGGATGCCAACAGCCTCGTTGATCATGGGGATGAGGATGCGGTTGACAACGAAACCAGGAGCCTCATTCACCTCAACGGGAGTCTTGCCGATAGAAGTGGAGAGGTCGACGATGGTCTTGCAGACCTCAGCGGAAGTGAGCTGACCCTTGATAACCTCAACGAGAGCCATGCGGTCGGCGGGGTTGAAGAAGTGCATGCCGATGAACTGGGCGGGACGGCCGCTAGCGGCAGCGATCTCGGTGATGGAGAGGCTGGAGCTGTTGGTGGCGAAGATAGTCTCGGCTTTGCAGATGCCGTTGAGCTCACCGAAGACCTGTTTCTTCAGTTCCATATCCTCTACGGCTGCCTCGATAACGAGGTCGGCGTCAGCAAAAGCTGCATAGTCGGTGGTGGTGGTGATGTTGGCGAGCAGAGCGTCGACAGCTTCCTGGGTCATTTTGCCTTTCTCAACGAGTTTGGCATAGGATTTGGAGATGGAACCCATGGCCTTGTCGAGGCTGGCCTGGGTGCGGCTCTTCATTACGACGGGCATTTTTGCGGCAAAAGCTTTCACGATGCCTTTTGCCATGGTACCGGTACCAATAACGCAAATTTTCATAGTATGTAGTTTTTTAAGTTGTTTGTTTTTTTCTAAGTTTGCTAGTTGTTCTAGATAATCTAGTTTTTCTAGCAATTCTAGATTTGCTAGAATAGCTAGGTTTGCTAGGATTCTTTATTTGCCCTCAAAGGTGCATTTGCCCTTGTTCAGGAAGGCGGCCATGCCGTTTTTCTGATCTTCGGTAGTGAAGCACTTGCCGAACATCTTGTTTTCGAATGCGATAGCCTCGTCGGCACTGAGGTCGTACTCCTCGTTGATGCACTGCTTGGCGTAGGCCACGGCGAGAGGTGCGTTGGCGCAGATGCTTTCGGCCAGACGCATAGCCTCGGCCAACAGGTCGGCCTGCTCATACACGGCGTTCACCAAGCCGATGCGCAGTGCCTCGTCGGCCTTGATAGCGCGGCCGGTGAAGATGAGCTGCTTAGCCATGCCCATGCCCACGAGTTTGGCCAGGCGGTAGGTGCCGCTGAAGCCGGGGATGATGCCCAAGCCTACCTCGGGCTGGCCGAACTTGGCGTTGCTGGAGCAGATGCGGATGTCGCAAGCCATGGCAATCTCGCAGCCGCCGCCCAGGGCAAAGCCGTTGATGGCAGCGATGACGGGGATGGAGAGGGTCTCGATCTTGCGGAACACATCGGCACCGCGCTTGCCGAAAGCAAAGCCCTCGGCCTCGTTGAGGGTGGACATCTCGCTGATGTCGGCACCAGCCACGAAAGACTTCTCGCCGTCGCCGGTGAGGATGAGGCAGCGGGTGCCTGCGGGGATGTTGTCCAGGGCGTCGTTCAGTTCGCCAAGGATAGTGCTGTTCAGTGCGTTCAAAGATTTGGGTGCGGAGATAGTCAGCGTGGTGACTGCACCGGCTTGTTCTATTTTGAGATAGTTATACATAGGTATCTTTTTTATTATTATTTCAAATTGCAAATATACGATTTTTTTATGACATAAAAATATTTTTTTTGCAATGCCATTGAAAACCAGCCCTTCAGCCCCAGTTTCCTTCCCCAAACAGCCCTGCATTTCGCCCTCCAACCCAGCCCTCCAGCCCGCTAATCCTACCTCTCGCTCACGCACCTCCGCCCACCCCGCACCTCCAGTGTAACCCCGCTCTAACCCCGTTCCTTATCCTATATTTATACTATACTTATACCTTATTTATACCTTTCTGTATAGTATAAATATAGTATAACTAAGGTATAAATATAGTATAACTGGCGAAGTTACTAGGGAGGTGGGCTGCGTTTGAGGGTGGAAAGTTAGAGTCTTTTTTAATATAATGGCGTATATGTGAAGAAAAATATGTATCTTTGCATTTTCAAATTAGTAGCATTCTTTTATGAATAAACTTTCTAAACCGACACACCGAAAGCATCATCCGCTGCATGATTATAGGGAGCGGTGTATCTACCATATTACTTTGGTGGTGAGTGACCGCTGTCAGGTGCTGGGGCGGATGGTGGATTGTAGGAATGGTTATGACCTTAGGAAGGTCGTGGGGGCGGATGGGAGAGTTGGGTATGTCTCGGCAGATGGGAGGATGCTGACTGAGAAGCAGTTGGCTGAGTCGGCAAGGGTGGAGTTTACGCCGCTAGGCAGGGATATCCAGCGCAAGATCCAAGAAATACCTTCCCAAGAGGCTAGGAAGGGGAATGATGTGCAGATTCTGGCCGCTTGCGTGATGCCGGAACATATTCATTTTGTGCTGTTTGTAAGGCAGCCTATGGCGCAGAAGTTGGGGGTGGTTATCCGCGGTTTTAAGCAGGGATGCAATAAAGCGTTGAGGGCTTATTTGGGGGAGAGTGGCGGCCGTGAGACGGCCTTGGTGAGGGACGGAGAGATGGGTGGCCGTGAGACGGCCTTGAAGAGGGACGGAGAGATGGGCGGCTGTGGGGCGGCCTTGAGGCAGGGCGAGGTGGCTGGTTCTCAGTCTGGTATAGCTTCTTTCTTAAAGAATGCTACACCCCGCATTATTGAGCAGCATGCCCTCTTTGCCGAGGATTTTGACGAGACTAGATTGCGGCGCAAAGGCCAGCTGAAGGCCATGATAGAATATGTCCATAACAATCCGTCGCACAGATGGTTGCGAATGCATAAGCCAGAATGGTTGTTGCCTATTCGCGGCATAGAGATTGCCGGGCGGAAGTTTGATGCCTTGGGCAATGTTAACTTGTTGGCACTGCCTCGCATACAGGTCCACTGCCGTTACAGATGGGAGCGCGACAATGATACAGAATCCCGCCGTGCCCATCAGAACGACTGCGTGCTCAAAGCCCGGAATGGCTATGCTTTGGTAAGCCCTTTCATCAGCCCTCACGAGGTGGCTGTGCGGGATGTATGTCTGCGGGAGGGACACTCTATTATTCAATTGCAAGACAACGGTTTCTCAGACTTGGCGCAGTGCCCTGGAGGACTTTATGACTATTGCGTAAATGGGCAGGTTCTGCTTCTTGTACCTAGCGATTGGCCGCGCATAGAGAACAAAGGCAAATGCAGCCGTGAGGAATGCGTGGTGTTGAACAGTTTGGCGGAATCTATTGTGAATGAACAATAGCGATAGCTGGCAAAAATGTTTTTTCTATTCAAATATTTTTTCGTATCTTTGCAAATCGAAAATGATATGATTATTCATCTAACCCAAAAGCTTAATACCTGATGGAGAAGAGGATAGGAACAATTACTATACTGATTCAAGACCGTACAAGGTCGGCCGAAATCAATGCCGTGGTTTCGGATTTTGCTGATATCATCCTTTGCCGACAAGGCCTTCCGTTTCACGACAGAGATATTGCCGTGATATCGCTTATTGTGGAAGGTCCCACCGACCGCATCAATGCCTTGACTGGCAAACTGGGGCGAATTGAGGGCGTGGAATCCAAGGCGGTTGTGACCAAGAGCAAAGTGTAGTATTTGCCGGATAAATAAGGATTTATAGAATTTCAAACTTCATTAACTTCGAAACAAAAAATCAAATATATGCGTCATCAAAACTTTATCGACCGCGACAAACTGTATGGTCTGCTTGACAATAATGTTCCCACCGAGTCGGAACTGAACGATATTCTTAACAAGGCTCGCAAACTGAAGGGCCTGAACTTGGAAGATGTGGCTAAACTTCTCTGCGTGGAGGACGAGGCCGAAATTGAGAAGATTTTAGACACCGCAAAATACTGCAAAGATGAGATTTACGGCAAGCGCCTGGTGCTGTTTGCCCCCATTTATACGGGCAACGCCTGTGTGAACAACTGCGTCTACTGCGGTTTCCGCCGCGACAATCACGGTCTGTTGCGCAAGGTGCTGACCATGGATGAGATAGAGCAGGAGACGCTGCAGCTGTTGCGCATGGGCCACAAGCGCGCCTTGCTGATTTGTGGTGAGAGTCCCCGCAACAATGCCGACTATATGGTGGAGGCCATCCGCCGCACCTATGCCGCTAAGGATGAGAAGGGTAGCACCATCCGCCGCATCAATGTGGAGCTGGCGCCCATGAGCGTGGAAGATTTCGCTAAGCTGCATGCCGAGAAGATTGGCACATACGTCTGTTTCCAAGAGACTTACGACCCCGTGGAATACAAGAAATTCCACCCATCGGGTCCCAAGTCCGACTATCTCTACCGACTGACTTGCATGGATCGCGCACAGGAAGGCGGCATCAACGATGTGGGTCTGGGTGTTCTTTTCGGCCTGACCGACTATCGTTTTGAAATTCTTGCCATTATGGAGCATGCCCGCCACTTGGAGGAAGACTATGGTTGCGGCCCTCACACCGTCAGTTTCCCCCGTATTGAGCCCGCAGAGGGTACGCCCTTCAGTCTGCCCGAGAATCTGCCTCATCCGGTGAGTGACAAGGACTTCCGTAAGATTGTGGCCATCATTCGCATAGCTATGCCTTATACCGGCATCATTATCAGCACCCGCGAGCGTCCAGAGATGCGCGATGAGCTGGTGCGCTATGGTGCCAGCCAGATTTCCGCAGCCAGCGAGACCAATCCTGGTGGCTATGAAGAGGGCGAGCGCAGCATTGATGAGAATGCCCATCAAAAGACTGGCGCTCAGTTCTCTCTGGGTGACCATCGTTCGCTCGACGAAGTCATCAGTGCTATGATTGACGGCGGCTACATCCCCAGTTTCTGCACCGGTTGCTACCGCAAGGGCAGGGTAGGAGCCGACTTTATGGATTTGGCTAAGCCTGGTCTTATCAAGGAGTTCTGCAAGCCCAACGCCATGTTCACCTTCCGTGAGTATCTGGAAGACTATGCCAGCCCCGCCACCAAGGCCAAAGGTATGGCTCTGCTGAAACAACTTACCGAAACTTTCGCCAAAGAAGATCTCAAAAAACGAGTTGAGGGCAACCTCTGCAAGATTGGCGAGGGTGAGCGCGACCTCTATTTCTAGAGTGAGTTTACCTGTGGTTTAAATGAACTCAACTTGTTGGTCATTATAGGTTCAAAAAATATACAATAAGGTTTTTATTTTGGAAAAAATGAATTAAATATGGCAAACTTAGATTACCCACTAAAGGGATATAAAAAATATCTAGAAAGATATTCGAACGTTAATTCTGAAAATTCAAGAAATCAGTATTGCACTTACATGAGGCAAGTTCTGGAGGTGTTCCCTGAGATGAGCCCCAACTATTTAGATTTAGTAAATCTATTCTTTAAGATTGATATTCCGCAAGTTGCAATTACACTTGTTTCAGAGTTGTCTGTGCGTATTGAGCGAAGAAAGAATAATTCAACAAATCTGATTGACAATTCGCATATAAAGCCTGGCAATATCATTCCTGCGCTGGCTCGATATAAGGAGTATCTGCTGTTTCTCATTCAAAATAAGGAATATATTGCATTAGCTGAAGATTATAAATAACTTGATGTGGAATTATTTCCTTTGCGTCTAATCTCATGAAAGGTAAGGATAAATGCCGCATACTGAAGGATGTGCGGCGCCAGGTGGCTGAGGCTAATGGCATTGACCTCCAGGTGTCCGAATGTACGCACCAAGGGCCATGTCGCGGGACTTGCCCTCGGTGCGAATCTGAAGTTCGCCAACTTGAAGATGCGTTGAACCTCAGACGTTCGCTTGGCCGCAAAGTAGTAGTTGCGGGTGTTGCCGCATTGGCCCTAGCCAATGTCAGTTGCAATAGGACTGATTTGGCAACCGATGCCGATTCTAGTTATGAGGAACATGGTGAATATGAAGGATACGTAATGTTAGGAGAGCCTGTGCCTGAATCTGAGCCTGAAGTTGAACCTGAGTGGCAAGCACTATCTACACCCGATGGGTCTGTAGTGGTAGTGCCGAAAGACCAGTCGCTCTACAACTCGTCTTGGGATACCCCAGCCAATGGCGAAGGGCAACAAGTAGAGGTGAAATCCACTTCCGACATGTCGGATTTGTTGAAAAAAGAATAGTAGCAATATGAATATCAATGATTTCTCCCATTAGGCATAAATCATAAATAAAAAGTGGCCGAGAGCTGTCGGCCACTTTTTTGTTTGTAATTCCGAAAAAAGTTGTATCTTTGCAAACTGAAAAGTAAGGGGAGAGTATCCCGAGTGTGCTTGCTAACCACTTTAAAAACAAGAATTAATGAAAGATAAACTGCTTATCCTGTCGGGTGGCATGGACTCAGTAACCATGCTTTACCACTATCAAAATGAGATTGCGTTGGCCCTCTCTTTTAACTACGGGGCTAACCACAATGCCAAAGAACTTGCTTTTGCCGCCTTGCATTGCCAACAGTTGGGCATAGCGCATGTGGTCATTGACCTAGGGTTTATGGCTCAGCACTTTAAGTCATCGCTGCTAGAGGGCGCGGAAGCTATTCCCGAAGCCGACTATGCCGAGGAGAATATCAAATCGACTGTCGTGCCTTTCCGCAATGGCATCATGCTGTCTATTGCCGCCGGACTGGCCAATAGCCGTGGGTTGAAAGGAGTGATGATTGCCAATCATGGAGGCGATCACGCCACTTATCCCGATTGCCGTCCGGGATTTATCTCGGCCATGGATGCCGCCATCAGTGCCGGAACCGATGCTGAAGTCTGTGTTTTTGCACCCTATACCGGACTTTCCAAGTCGGATATTGCCAAGATTGGTGCTGAGTTGGGCCTAGATTATTCTCTAACATGGAGTTGCTACAAAGGCCAAGAGACCCATTGCGGTGTCTGCGCCACCTGCCGCGAGCGTAAGCAGGCAATGGCTGACGCTGGAATTCAAGACAATACGGTTTATCAAGCATAACAAGATGTATTATATTAGCAAAAAGATAGAGATTTCAGGGGCTCACCACCTGAATCTCGACTATGATAGCAAGTGTGCAAATCTTCATGGCCACAACTGGGTGATTGAGGTCTTCTGCAAGTCGGAGCAGTTGGATAAGAATGGAATGGTTGTGGATTTTTCTCATATTTCCGAAGTGGTGAAGCAACTGGACCACACTAATTTGAACGACTTGATGGATTGTAATCCTACGGCAGAAAACATCGCTTATTGGATTTGTCAGCGTGTGCCGAATTGCTATAAGGTAAGTGTTCAAGAATCATCAGGTAATACTGCAATTTACGAAAAATAAAATGATGGAAGTCAAGCAATACCGCATCAACGAAATCTTTTATTCATTGCAGGGTGAGGGCGCATGGGCAGGAGTGCCGATGGTGTTTGTGCGTTTTTCAGGGTGCAATCTGCAGTGTCCTTTTTGCGACACGCAGCATGAGGATTTTCGGTTGATGACGTCTCAGGATATCCGCAACGAAATCAGTCAGTATCCATGCCAAAGAGTCTGCCTCACTGGCGGCGAACCTACTTTGCAAGTGACTGAGGATCTGATTAGCTGTGCTTTCCAAGGTTATAGAGTTCACATGGAGACGAATGGCTCTCGGCCAATCCCTCAAGGGGTAGACTGGGTTACTATTTCTCCTAAAGTGGCACAAGTGGTGGTGGATAAGTGTCAGGAAATCAAGCTGCTGTTTGGTGAGGGAAGTGATGATCCTCAACGATGGGCCTCTTTTGATGCTGAGGTGTTCTGTCTGCAACCAATTGACGTTTTTGGAAATGCGGAAGCAACTCAACGAAATGTGGTGCAGGCCATTGAATATTGCAAATCGCACCCGCAATGGAGATTATCACTTCAGACTCACAAGATTACGCATATACGATAGAAATAATGAAGGGCTACCATTCGGCAGCCCTTTAGGTTATCACTTAGTGCAGTTTCTTCGCGGCTCTGATGCACCGTCTTCTGTTGCGTTCTGTGAATTCGGGATGATTGAATGTGCCGCCTTTCTCAATGGTTGCCACTATTTTAAAGCCACTCCATCCCAATATCTCTTTCAGCGCATTCACAACACCGCGAGTTTGGTGGAACAAAATGTTGGCTGGCCAGAAAGTGCTGGATGAGGACACGAGTATGCATTTCTTGCCTTTGTGCAGTCCGATAGGCACGGCCATCTTGTTCTCGCCCATCATACCATATACTATGCGGTCGAACATCAGTTTGAGTGTTCCGGGCATATTGCCCCAGTAGCAGGGGGCGCCAATCACCACGGCATCGCACCAGCGGAAAAGTTCCAGCATCCGTTGTGCGTCATCTTCTGGCAATACACACTGATGAGTGGATCGGCACTTCATACATGCCATACATGGATGAATGTTTAGTTGGTTGGTATCCACTCTTTTGATGTCGCAACCTTGAAGTGATAGTTGACCTTGGATAGTGTCCAACATCTGATGGATGTTGCCTCCTGTGCGGGGGCTGGCGTTGAGGATAAGCACCTTCATAATCTAGAATCTTGAGAATGGATGTTTGCGCCAGTAAAGGATAAGCAGCAGACCGAAGAGCATGCCGCCTAGGTGAGCGAAATGGGCGATGCCATCGTTGTAAAGCAGACCTTCGATGAGTTCGAGGGCGGCATAACCAATCACAAACCATTTGGCTTTGATGGGCATAATGAGATACAGATAGATACGCTCGTTGGGGAACATCATTCCGAATGCAAGCAAAATGCCATACACTGCGCCGGAAGCACCCACGGTGATACCCCAGCCAGAAACGAGCAGCTTGCAGATGGCCGCACCGAGTCCGCAGACGATATAATAGAATAAGAAGCGGCGGCTACCCCAAAAATTCTCAAGCACATAGCCAAACATCCAGAGCGCAAACATATTGAACAGCAGATGTGACCAACCGGCATGCATGAACATGTAGGTGAGGGGCTGCCAAAGTTGGAATCGACCTGAGCCAATAGGATTCAAAGCCAGTGCGTTGGTGATGACGTACAGACCGTTGCGTTCCAGGACCATCGTGGCCAGGAAAAAGATTAGATTGATGATGAGCAAATTCTTGATGACTGGAGGCAGCATCTTGAAGCTCTGAGGTGAATAATCGGACATAGTTGTTTAATTATTTGACTGATAATTACTGTAGTAGGGTTTCGGGCTGAACAATGACCATTGTTTTCTTTCCAGAAGGGCTCATGCTGGGCATCTGGCAGCAGAACAAGTCGGCAATCAGCTGTTGCATTTCGGCTTGCTGCAGCACGGTGCCAACTTTCACCGCAGTATGGCGAGCCAGCGAGCGGCAGAGGCATTGATTGCGGTCGGCAAACTTCTGAATCATAGAGCCTTTGTACTCCACAATCATTTGGTCGAATATCTGCTGGAGTTCGCCTTCTTTCACATCGGGAGGGGTGGCTGACACCACAAAAGTGGTCTGGCCAATTGACCCTATTTCAAAGCCATATTCTTTCAGCTCGGGCATTATTTCGTTGAAAATCTCCGAGTCGGCAGGAGAGAATTGGCAGTTGACCGGAAACAGCAGTTGCTGGGCATTGGCGCTGAGTTTACGCTTGCTGAGTCGCTCAAAGAGCACTCTTTCGTGCGCGGCCTGCTGGTCTACAATCAACAGACCGGAAGGCATAGTGCTGATAATGTAGTGGTTCTGCACCTGCATGCACGGATTCTCGCGGGCGGGCTGTGGCATGGACATTTGCTCCATTGTGAGTTGCTCGGGTTCTGCGGTCATCTGGACTTCAGGGTCGGGTTCCGACTTTAAGTCGAAGAATGACGTCCATTGCGATGACTTAGGCTTGCTGTCGCCGGACGGATAGCTGTAACCCTTTGATTTTGGCGCAGTAGACTTGAACGGATTGTAGTCGGGGTCGTACTTTACCTCCGGAGCTTTTGGCACATATCCCGTGGGAATGGGCGGGAAGTTCACTTCCTCTATCGGATTGAATTCCAGCTCGGCAGCCAGGCTGAATTGACCTAAAGCTTTCTTTGTTGCAGCCCTGAGGATGGCAAACAGCGAATGCTCATCGATAAACTTCACCTCGGTCTTGGTGGGGTGGATGTTGATGTCGATGCGCGAGGGGTCGACTTCCAGATGGAGGAAATAGCTGGGATAGTAGCGGTCCGGAATCACATCGCTGTAGGCCTTTTCAACTGCGGCGCTGAGGGCAGGATGCTTGATAAAACGGTGGTTTACAAACAAGTATTGCTCTCCGCGCGACTTGCGGGCAAACTCGGGCTTCGAGACATATCCGTGAATCTTCACGATATCGGTGTCTTCTTCCACATGGTAGAGTCGCTCGCGATAGCTATGGCCAAAGATTTGGCTGATGCGCTCGGCAAAATTGCCTGAGTGCAAGTCGTAGAGCACCTTGCCGTTGTTGTGGAAAGTGTAATCGATATTGTAGTTAATCAGCGCCACGCGCTTAAAGATTTCCTCGATATGACTCAGCTCAACACTATCTTTTTTCAGGAAGTTACGTCTTGCCGGAACATTGTAGAAAAGATTCTTAATGCTCAGCGAAGTGCCCACGGCGCAGCTGCAAGAATTCTGTTCCTTGATGTCGCAGGCCTCAATCAGCACCTGCGTGCCCAGCTCCTTGTCGTGCTGGCGGGTCTTCAGTTCCACCTGGGCGATGGCGGCAATAGAGGCCAGTGCCTCGCCGCGGAAGCCCATAGTGTGGATGGCAAAAAGATCGTCGGCCTTATGGATTTTGGAAGTGGCATGGCGCTCAAAGCAAAGCCTTGCGTCGCTGTCGCTCATGCCGCATCCATTGTCAATCACTTGTATCAGAGTGCGTCCGGCATCCTTGATGATCAACTGTATCTTTGATGCCCCGGCGTCCAGGGCATTTTCCAACAACTCCTTGACTGCCGATGCAGGGCGGTCCACTACCTCGCCAGCAGCAATCTGGTTGGCAACGCTATCGGGGAGTATGTTGATAATGTCCATATTGTAGGTTGGAAATTAGTTAGTTGCGATAATTGAGTCGCTGGCGGATGCCAAGATATCTTCCAGCATCTGCTCGGGAGTCATGCCGATGCGGGGCAGCATCTTGCGGGTCTGCTCAGCCATAAAATGGTCGGGATACTTGTCAACAAACTCTTGGTAGGCAACTTTGGCCTTGTCGTATTGGCAGTTCAGGTCGTAGGCGTTGCCTTTCAAGAAGTAGCACATGGGCACATCCTCAAAGTCGGGATAGTTGTTGATAACGCGGTCGAGGAGTTCGATAGCGCGCTCGGTGTGCAGCACATTGCTCTGAACCTCACCGGCTTTCATCAGAAATTCGGGGGCGAGGGTGTCGGTTGAATATTTGTCGGCAAAATCGACATACATCTTAGTCAGTTGGTCGGCCACAGCGGGGTCGGCACCTATAGCGGCCTCAAAGACCGAGTCCTCAAAGTCTTCAATCTGATTGATTCTTTCCTCACGGTTGGGACCGCAAGCCACGAGCATTGCGGAGGCGATGATAAGAGTAAAAAAGATTTTCTTCATCTTAAAAAGATAAATAGGTAGTTGTGATGTTATTTTTTATTTGCTTTCATGCGGTAGGTGGTGCGGTAGCGCCCGGCCACGACGTCGGCTATCTTGCGCTTAATCATGGTCTTGCGCAGAGTGCTCAGGCGGTCGGTGAACACCTTGCCCTCCAGGTGGTCGATTTCGTGCTGTGCCACGCGGGCGAACATGCCGTGCAGTTCCTCCTCGTGGAGCTGCCATTTTTCATCGTACCAGCGCACGCGGACGCCCTCGGTGCGGAGCACATCCTCATGGATGCCGGGCACACTCAGGCAGCCCTCGTTGAAATACTCCTTCTCGCCCACAAACTCCAGAATCTCAGGATTGATGAGCGTATGTTCTTCGCTAACAGGACCGTAGGTGTCGGTCTTCTCGTCATAGGGGCGGAAACCGATAACCACGAGGCGGATGTTCAAGTCGATCTGAGGTGCGGCCAGGCCAACACCATCGGCGGCATACATGGTCTCATACATGTCGGCGATAAGTTTCTCCAGTTCAGGGTAGTCTTTATCAATGGGTTGCGCAACCTTGCGCAGGGTGGGGTGGCCGAGGCCGATAATTGGATATATCATTGTAAATCTTATTATTAATTCGTTGTGTTATCTAGTTTTGAAAGCCATACTGTCCATATAGTTCTGCAGCATGATGGTGGCGCTCACCTGGTCTATCATGCCCTTGTTCTGGCGCTGCTTCTTCTTCAGTCCGCCATCAATCATGGCCTGGAAAGCCATCTTGGAGGTGAAGCGCTCATCTATCCGTGCAATCTCCTTGTCGGGGAACGCCTGGGCCAGTTTCTGCACAAAAGGCTCGATGTATTTCATCGATTCCGAAGGCGTGTTGTCCAAGTGTTTGGCCTCACCAACCAAAAACGTGTCCACAGCCTCCTGGCGGCAGTAGTCCTGGAGGAATTGCAGCAGAGTAGGGGTGTTTACCGTGGTCAATCCAGTCGCAATTATGCGGTTAGGGTCGGTGACGGCAATGCCAGTACGCTTTATGCCATAGTCGATTGCGAGTATTCTTCCCATTTTTCAGTCGTTATTTCAAATATGCAAAAATACGAAAAAAAAATGACATAAATAAAAATATAATCAATATTATTTATTTTTAGCATCAATAACACGAATTCTGCCTCTATTTTTGGTCCACGCGGCCAGCCGGCAACAGCATTTTTCTAATCGCTAGAAACCCATCGCAATCGCCCTTCCACAAAGCCTTTTCCTCTCCGCGGAAAACTCTTCAAGACCACAATCTCCAGCCCAGAATCCAACTCCCCGTCACCATCAAATCGCCCACAACTCCGCCGTACCTCCACCACTTATCCTATAGTTATACTATATTTATACCTTAGTTATACTATTATATATAGGATAACTATAGAATAAATAAGGTATAAATATAGGATAAGGAACGGGCTTACAGCGGGAGTGCGGTGGGTTTGTGCAGATGTGGAATGTGTGATTTTCTAGTCTGCCATTTTGTTTTTTGAGTTGAAAAAATGGTTGGGCTTGTTTGCTGTTAACATTTTTTATGATTTTATTTTCCGGGGTGTATCACGATTTGAAACAGGCGGCCTGTAATTTTGCAATCTGAAAATAACAACAAAAAACTTGCAATTATGGAATCTAACAAATTGTTTTACAAGGAATGCCATTTGGCTGGAGCAATGTATTACGACCTCGATGAAGTGTTCTCGGAGTTGAAAGTGGGCACTCGTTTGGAACTTCAGCGCGACTTGGACAACCGTTATGACAACGATGCCGTGGCGGTCATGTATCGCCGTGAGTTTGAGGAAGGCGAGGGCGAGCTGGTGCATCTCGGCTACATACCTCGCAACGAGAATTCCACCTTGGCCGCCATGCTTGATATGGGCTGGGGAAGAATCTTCCGCTGCACAATTGGCCGCATCTGTCCCGAAGCCCACTACGAAGGCCAAATCCACCTGAAAATCAACATTCTGAAGAACGAAGAAGACCAATCCAACCCCCATAAGGCAAAGCAATTGAAAAAAAAGTCCTAGGAATTGAGTAAAAAGTTGTATCTTTGCAAAAAATTTACACAATACATGTAATTGTTATGCAAGAACAGGTTATTCTGGAAAATCTGCTATTGGGTGAACTCATGGAGCGCAATTTGCGTATTCCTTCGTATCAGCGTATTTATTGTTGGCCACAGAAGAATGTTGAGTTATTGCTAGATGATATATTTGTGCCGAGAGGGCACAAATACCACTTGGGAACCGTTATTTTTCAATTCAAGGATGGTGCGTTTGATATTATTGATGGTCAGCAGAGGTTGGTAACTTTGGCCATAATACTGCGTGCATTGGGCGACACTGAAATTCCTTTACTTAATGAGAAATTTGATTCTGTTGAAGCTCAGAATTATATCGGATATAATAGGTATTTGGTTGAAAATTATATTGAAAGATACTTTCCTAATCAAGACAAAAAGCGAGAAGCATCCCAGCAGATTAAAGAGTATGTCAGTTTTGATGTGCTGACGCTGCAAGATTCGTCAATAGATTTGGCCTACACCTTTTTCTCAACACAAAATTCTCGAGGGAAGTCGTTGACAGACTATGAATTGCTGAAGTCGCACCATCTGCGGTATATTCCAGAGAACTATGAACAGCAGCAGCGGCATTTGGCTAAGAAGTGGGATGATTTGTTGGTTCGGAGTGAGCGTGAAGGGGGCGATGGCAGCGTGTCGACTACATTGGGCATCTATTTATATTGTTTGAGAAAATGGACACGCCGCCAATACTGGTATGTAAAAGAAATTAACCGAGTAAAGACTGAGTTTGAAGCCGCCCCAATTATTACCGCAATTCCCCCTTTTGGAGAAAAGTTTGAATTCATGGATCCAATCCAAGGGGGCACGCATTTTTTCTTTTTTGTGGACACTTTTATTCAGCGATATGGGCAGTATATTCAAACTGAACAATTTGCCATATTATGGGAAACAATTTCGTGTTCAGGCAAGAGGGATATAGCGGGTGAGAATATAGAGCATAAGGTGCGGACACATTGGTGGTATGGCGATGTAATATCAACCTTTTTGTTTGCTTACTATTTAAAATTTGGAAACCAGTATTTGTCTGAGGCACTAACTTGCATTACTCGCATGGTTTCGCAACTCAGATATGAGAAGAGCAAGGCCAACAAGCAGTCGTTGATGGACAATGCCTCGGAAATGGGTATCGTTCTGATGATTAACCAGGCTACTTCGCCAACATTCTTTTTAGCCGAAGCTAAAAATATAATCAAAAGGTTGCCATTCTATGATTCAACTTTAGACGGAATTCGGAGAGATTTTTTTGAAAGGGAAAAGGCACTGTATGAGAAGAACGAGAAGCTCTATTTGCTAATTGAAGAATTTAAAAGTTGTCACAATGTCGAAAAACAATAAGAAATACACACCAAAGTCAATCAGTGAGTTAGATAATCTAACTTTTAGTATTCCTTTATATCAGCGTTTGTTTGAATGGGGGAAAGACCAGATAGAACAACTTTTGGATGACCTGCATGCTTCTTATCTTCGCAACCGAGAGTCGGCATATTACATCGGAATGTTGACATCTCATATTCGCAATGGAGGCAGTGAAGTGGAGCTTGTTGATGGACAGCAGCGTTTTACCGCCATGGTTTTGTTGGGAATATATTTTGGATGGGGTGAGAGATTTTTGATGGTAGGAGACCGGCCTCGTTTGCGTTTCATTGCTCGTGATGCGGACGAGAAATATCTTATGGATAAGATAGATGGGAAAGTGCCTGCGGAAAAGAATAATAAAATGGAGGCTGGGTTGAATGCCATTGATTCATATCTATGCAAGTTGGGGAACGACGAAAATGCTAAGAAAGATTTTGGAGACTATATCTTTAACAATCTGACATTTTTCCTTTCTGAATTGCCTAATGAGTATAATGCCCAGGAATTAAACACATACTTTGAGCGTATGAACACCTCGGGAAAATCGTTGGAAAATTATGAGATTCTTAAAGTTGAGATTTTGCGGAAGATAGAGTCGGAAAAAGAACTAAGCGCTCAGGTTTGGAATTCTGTCAGCATAATGGAAAAGATGATGTTGCGCAGGCATAAGGGTGAGCAGGAGGCTCAGTTGCGAAATCGATATAGGAATGCTATCTTGGATATTATTGAAAAAGGGGATATTAGTAATACTTTTGAGCGAGGGAAAGCAAAGTTTGATGTTGATGAAGATGTTGCCGATGATGCCGAGACTAGTGATCAGACCACATCAATGTCTATAGGTGAGATTGGATCGAATCCAAACAATCCGTTCAAATTAGTAAAGAGAAGAACCGAGGAGCATTCGCCCTTGTTCTTTTCAGAATTTTTGTTGCAAGTGTTGTATATAAGCATCTTGAAGAGTTATGGGTGTTTGTGTGATGATAGTATTGGCAATAATATCTTGGACATTCTAAAAGCCGACGAAATGCATGTCACCGATTTTTTTGATGTAAGGAAATTGGGAGACACTTTCAAATGGGCATTTGAGAAAAGAAATCTGAATGCAGGGCAATTCGTCAAGGACTTGGCATTGTACAGGTTGTTGATGGATTATTTTATTATCCGAATTGATGATGAGGATGAAGAACCTTATCCTTTTGAATTGTATGAAGGTGAAGAGTTTAATAAGAAACGTGTGAAAATGTATTTAAGCATGTTGTATTCGGCATCTTCGGCCATGACGTATTATGAGTGGATGCCTGCCTTGTTTTTGTACTTAGAAGACCACGTTAAGACCACTAAGTCGTTGTATTTGCCTGCTGATGAGTATCTTGCCAAATTGAAAGAATTGGATAATAATTGGCATCCTAAAGAGAAATTGGTGGATGGGAAGTTGGAGTATCAAACTATTGACAGATATTGGTTCTGGAGAATGGACTATTATTTGTGGGAAAATAGGGATTTGTTTTACTCGGGTAAGCAAACTACCGTGGTAAAGAATTATATTTTCCGCAGAAATCGATCAATAGAACATATCGCTCCCCAGCACCCTAGAGATGAGTTTGGCGACAAAAATCGTTTCTACTGGGATGACGAAGAACATCCTGAAAACAAGGAGAAAAGAGATTGTCTTGGAAATATGGTTATGATTTCTTCCGGACAAAACAGCACACTGACAAATTCTTGTTTTGAGGTTAAGCGGGCGGTTATGGAGCGATATTCGTCTGGTGTAGACAAAGGACATGTGGAGAGTTTGAAAATGCTATATGTGTATTCAAAATATGAAACATGGTCAATTGATAATATCAATGAACATGATGTATTTACAAAGGCTTTTATTGAAGCAACTTATGATGGTTCGGGAAGTGCTTTGAAGTCTTTAGCAACAGACAAGAAATAGTATATGAAGTATTACGCTAAGTTTAGGGAGTTTATTTGGTTGGTGGATGTGATTCGGCGGGCGGGGCGGATTTCGCTGGCTGATATCAATGCTAAGTGGCTGGATTGCGAGTTGAGCGAGGGCGTGGAGCTTTCGCGCATCACTTTCAACCGCCACAAGGCTGCCATTGAGGAGATTTTTGGCATTGTGATTGAGTGCGATGTGAGGGACGGTTATGTTTATTATATTGCCAATCCCGAGGTGTTGCGCGACGACTCGGTGCAGAACTGGATGCTCTCTACAATTAGTGTGAACAATGTGGTGGCGGATAGTCTGAGTCTGCAAGACCGCATCTTGATGGAGTCGGCTCCGGTGGAGGGCGACTTGCTGAAGACTGTGATTGAGGCCATGCGGCAAGGGGTGAAGATGGCCATTTCGCACCGGAAATACGGCTCTAAGGAGAGTCGCGAGTTTGTGATTGCGCCTTATTGTCTCAAGCTCTTCAAACATCGATGGTATGTGCTTGGCTTGCTGCACCGCGATGCTACCGAGCGGCGGGGAGAGAAAGATTGGCTGACGTTGTTTTCGTTTGACAGAATAATGGCGTATAGGCTTACGGATGAGAAGTTTAGTGTGGATGAGGGGTTTGATGCCGAGGCATTCTTTGCCGACAGCTACGGCGTGGTGGTGAACACTGATTTGAAGCCGCAGCGCATTGTGTTGCGAGCCTATGAGTCGCAACGTTTCTACCTGCGAGATTTGCCAATCCATCATAGCCAACGTGTGTGCGGCGAGGGCGAGGACTGGGTGGATTTTGAATACCGCATGAGACCTACGCGCGACTTGGTGGCTTATATCCTGAGTTGTGGGCGATTCTTGAAGGTGGTGAAGCCGCAATCGCTTGCGAACGAGGTGAAAAACGGTTTGATAAATGCTGCGCAAATGTATGATTGATATTTGTTTGTGTTGCTGATGTGGTGGCTGAGGATGGTGGGTTGTGAAAATATTTTTTTATATATCATTCAATTTTCGTATCTTTGCATTTTCAAAATATAATATATATTATGAGTAGCAAGGTTTATTTTACTGATATGCATGTGAGAACTGGCGAGAGTCTGTTGTCCAAGTTTGACCGTCTGATTACCAAGGCTGGTATTGATGAGATTGATTTTACTGATAAGTTTGTGGCCGTGAAGATCCATTTCGGCGAGGTTGGCAACATGGCTTTCCTCCGCCAGCAGTATGCCAAGGTGCTGTGCGACCACATCAAGCAGCGTGGTGGCAAGCCTTTCCTGACCGACTGCAACACACTGTATGTTGGTTATCGCAACAATGCGCTCAATCACCTGGATGCGGCCTATATCAATGGTTATAACCCTCTTGCAACGGGTGTGCATACGATTATTGCTGATGGTCTGCGTGGCACCGACGAGCGCGCCATCCCGGTGGAAGATGCCGAATATTGCCCCGCACCTAAGATTGGCGCGGCTATTGCCGAGGCCGACATTATCATCTCGTTGTCGCATTTCAAGGGTCATGTGGTGGCAGGTTTCGGCGGTGCGCTGAAGAACATCGGCATGGGTTGCGGCTCGAAGGCTGGCAAGATGGAGATGCACTCTAGCGGAACGCCCCATATCAGCGCCAGCAAGTGCGTGGGTTGCGGCATGTGCGTGAAGAACTGCAACAACAACGGCGTTCATATTGTTGACAAAAAAGCTGTGATTGATGAAGACCATTGCGTGGGTTGCGGCTACTGCATTGCTTATTGCCCCAAGGGTGCTATCATGACTAAGTGGGACGAGGCCAAGCCGGTGATGAACCGCAAGGTGGCCGAGTATACGAAGGCTGTGCTGCAGGGCAAGCCCAATTTCCATGTGAGCATGGTGGTGGATGTGTCGCCCGAATGCGACTGCGAAGGCCACAACGATGTGCCTGTGATTCCGAATGTTGGCATGTTCGCCTCTTTCGACCCCGTGGCCATGGACCAGGCTTGCGTGGATGCTTGCAACGCCCAGCCTATTGTGCCGGGCAGCGCTGCCGACAAGGGTCATGAGCACTGCCATTGCCATGAACATGAGGGGCACGATGTGTTCCACATGGTGCACCCCGACACCGACTGGGCTGCCGGACTGGACCACGCGGTGAAGCTTGGCCTCGGCACTCGCGAATATGAATTGATTAAAATCTGATAAGTATGAAAAAGGTTTTTGCTACGTTGCTGGCATTGTGGGCTGTGAGTGCCATGGGCCAGACCACGGTGAATGGTAAGATTGAGCGCGTGACTATTTTCCCCAACGGCGCGTTGGTGGAGAAGTGCGTGACGGTTCATCTGCAGAAAGGTGAGAACAAATTCGTTATCACCGGCAACGCTGTGTGGATTGATGGCGGAACGCTGCAGTTCTCGTCGTCGCCCAAGTGGTTCATCAGTTCCTCAAATATGAAGCAGTGCAACCTGCCGGCAAGTGTGGCTATGGGTAGACTGCTGCCCGCGGCTGCATATACGCAGTATCAGGCGTTGGAGAACAAGATTGGCGAGCTGAACTTGAAGATTACCAATAATGATGATGTGATTTCTTACCTCACGCAGCAGCATGCGGCTCTCTATGAGTTGAAGGCTGTGCGCAACACGGTGTCGTACGACACCGTGGAACGCATTAAGATGCAGTTTGATTTCCAGTGCAAGGAGGCCAAGAGCATCAATGCCGCGCTGGCCAAGGCAAGAAAGGAAAATGAGGAATACAGATATCAGCTGCAGTCGACGCAGGAAGAGATTGACAAGATTGTAAGCCAGTACACTGGCGGACGCACATTCTATCCCAACCAGCAGGAAATCGAGGTGAGTATCTGGTCAAAAGAAAATGTCAACTCGGCCAAGATCAAATATTCCTATCATGTCTCTAACTCGTCTAGCAACTACTTCTACGATGTGCAGTTGGACGAGGCTGCCCACCGTGCCGTTTTCTGCTTGAAAAGCAATGTGGCTCAGAACACTGGCGAGCATTGGCGCGACTGCGAGATTGTGTTTGCCACCTCTGAGGCCGGACATGCGGGCTACGACCGTGTGCTGCCGACCTACTACCTTGATTTTGTTAGCAATACGCCGGCAGTTCCAGTCAATACGAGAGCCAAATATATGACCAACGCTTATGAGGCCTCACGCAAAGAAGTGGCCGAGGAAGATCGTTCCATGAATAGCGAGATTGGATACATCATGGCTGATGTGGCTATGCCTTCGTCCTCGCAGAATCTCACCCTGAGTCGCGACTTTGTACTTAACACCCGCCAAACCATTGCGTCCGGCAATCCAGCACAGATGATGATGCTTTTGTCCGACACCACGAATGCTACCTTCGCACGTTTTGCTACTCCCAAGAATGAGGAGAAGGTGCACTACACCGCCATGCTGCCCAACTGGGAGGACCTGGGGCTGCTGGAAGTGGGCTGCAATGTGTACTTGAATGACAAATATGTGTCGCAGTCGGCCATCCGCACTGCAGGCATGGGTGACACGATGCGCTTTGCCGTGGGCGAAGATCCCAATGTGAAGGTGTCGCGCCGCGTAACTCGCACCACCCCCGACCGTAACGGACTGTTTGGCAAGGAGGTGGAAGAGGTGGTTAACGTGAAGCTGACCATCAAGAACACTAAGTCCGAGGCTATAGATATTTCGATGAAAGACCAGGTGCCGGTGTCCAAGAATGTGGACATCCGCGTGCTGAACATCCAAACTGCAAATGGTGATCTGGATTCCAACACAGGCATCATTCGCTGGAATCTGAAGCTCGAGCCCCGCGAGGAGCGCGTGGTGACGTTCTCCTACACGGTTCGCTATCCCAAAGGCAACACGGTTATTCTTAACTAGTTGGCCTACTACAAATCTTTCCACATGCCTTCTGTTTTGAGAACAGGGTGCATGTGGAAGGTTGTTTAAAATAGGGGAGGAGAGGGGGTGATTTTGGGGGAAAGAGATGAATGGAGGGAATGGAATTCTGGGCGAGGCAAGGCTTCTGAGCCGGAAGGCTAAAGTGGATGTTGGGAGAGAAAACAGTGGCTCCGCTGTAACGCCGTAGTAGCTCCGCTGTGGCTTCGCTCTGAGGAACGGCCGTCGGGCGATGTTTCACGGGGTGTTGGGCGGTTTTTCGGTGCCTTGAATTTTGGCTTGAGAATTGGCTTTTTGGCCGGTGCTTGAGGTCGGAAATAGGAGTGGGGGAGAAGGCCGAAAATTTGCAATTTATAATAAATTCAATATTTATTTTTATTAATTCAAAAAAAATTCGTATCTTCGCAGAAAGGAAAATAAATCATAAAATATAATATCACTATGACTATTAAAGATTTAGAACCAAAAGAACTGTGGGGAAACTTCTATTCTCTCACTCAGTGCCCTCGTCCTTCCAAGCATGAAGAGGTTGTTCGCGAGTTTCTCGTGAAGTGGGCTGCCGAACATAAAATTGACTGCCGAGTCGATGGTGTTGGCAATGTGATTATGTCCAAACCCGCCACCAAGGGTATGGAAAAGCTCTGCCCCGTAGTGCTGCAGGCTCACATGGATATGGTGCCCCAGGCTCGCGCCGGCAAGGAATTCGATTTCCAAACCATGCCTATCGAGACTAAGATTGTTGATGGTTGGGTGTATGCTTGCGATACTACCCTGGGTGCCGATAACGGCCTTGGCGTTGCTGCCGCAATGGCTGTTTTGGAGAGCAAGACCATCAAGCACGGTCCTCTGGAGGTTCTCATCACCACCGACGAGGAAACCGGCATGACTGGTGCTTTCGGTCTGAAACCCAACGAACTTAAAGGCAAATATCTCCTCAACCTCGACAGCGAGACTGAGGGCGAGCTTTATGTTGGCTGCGCTGGTGGTATCGACGCTACCATGCAGATTCCTTACACCACCGAGCCCACTCCCAAGGACTATTGCGCTGTTAAGCTGACTATTGGCGGCTTGAAGGGTGGTCACAGCGGTACGGAGATCAACACCGGCCGCACTAATGCTAACAAGCTGATGTTCCGCATGCTGCGTTGGGTTGTTGACTGCGGTATCCGCATCATCAGCATCGAGGGTGGCAATATGCGCAACGCTATTCCCCGCGACGCCGAGGCCGTTATCGCTATGCCTAAGGCCAAGAAAGATCGCGTGCTGAAGCTGTTGGAGAAGGTCTACAATTGGGAGAAGAAAGAAATCGCTACTGTTGAACCAGATTTCCGCTACAGTGTTGAGAACGTTCGCATTACCCGCAATGTGATGTGCGAGGCCGACACCAAGAAGATTATCAATATGATGATGGTTGCTCCTAACGGCGTTCAGCGCATGAGCAACGATATGGAAGGTCTTGTTGAGACTTCTCTCAACCTGGCTATCTGCAAGACCACTCCTAAGTCCTTCACCGTCAAGGCTCTTCTGCGTTCCAGCGTGGATTCCGCCAAGGATGCCCTGGCTGAGCGTTTGGTCTGCCTGGCCGAGATGTGCGGCGGCAAGTGCTTCCTCAGCGGTGCTTATCCCGGCTGGAAGCCCAACATGCAGAGTGGCCTGCTGAAGAGCATGCGCGAGACATATCAGAAACTTTATGGCAAAGATCCTCAGGTCATGGCTATCCATGCCGGTCTTGAGTGCGGTCCGCTCGGTGGCAAATATCCCGAGATGGAGATGATTTCTTTCGGTCCCACCCTGAACAGCCCTCACAGCCCCGATGAGCGTGCCAACATTGCAAGCTGCGAGAAATTCTTCGAGTATCTTGTTGCTGCCCTGGCCGCTATGCCTGAAATGAAATAATAAACTATTTTGAAGTTGATGTGGCTAATTTCTAGTCACATCAACTCCTTCAATTACTAAACATAAGCTATCATGATTTG
The DNA here is from genome assembly GCA_045597945.1 of Bacteroidales bacterium. Lineage (GTDB taxonomy): Bacteria > Bacteroidota > Bacteroidia > Bacteroidales > P3 > Colimorpha. The sequence goes on along the minus strand of JAZLLD010000055.1, from coordinate 46,624 downwards.
TAACGAACTTTTGAATCCTAAAAGCATTGTCATCTGCGGTGCTTCTTCCGATATCCATAAGCCTGGCGGAAAGGCTTTGAAGAATTTGCTTGAGAGCAACTTCAAGGGCCAGGTCTATGCTGTGAACCCCAAAGAGTCTGAGGTTCAGGGCGTGAAATGCTATGCCAAAGTTGAGGAACTTCCTCAGGTTGACTGCGCTATCCTTTGCATCGCAGCTAAATTCTGCGCTCAGACTGTTGACGTTCTCACCCAGCAGAAGGGCACTAAGGGCTTCATCATTGTCAGCGCCGGTTTCTCCGAGGAGAATGCCGAAGGTGCTGCTATCGAGAAGCATATCGTAGAGGCTATCAACGCTGTGGGCGGCTCTCTGATCGGCCCCAACTGCACCGGCTTCCTCAACACCAACTATGCCGGTTGCTTCGACACTCCCATTCCTTCTCTGGATCCTAAGGGTGTTGATTTTATCACCGGTTCTGGTGCTACCGCCGTGTTCATCAAGGAGTACGGCATGAGCAACGGTTTGAAATTCAACAGCGTTTGGGCTGTCGGTAATAGCGCTCAGCTGGGTATTGAAGATGTGCTCGAACACCTCGATGTTACTTTCAATCCTGAGACTTCAAGCCATGTTATCATGCTTTACATGGAAAAGATTGGCGATCCTCAGCGTCTGCTCAAGCACAGCCGCAGCCTCATCAACAAGGGTTGCCACATCGCTGCTATCAAGTCGGGCGGTTCCGCAGCAGGTAGCCGCGCCGCTTCCAGCCACACTGGTGCTTTGGCCACCAATGATGCAGCTGTTGACGCATTGTTCCGTAAAGCTGGTATCGTTCGCTGCCAGAACCGTCAGGAACTCACCACCGTATGTTCCGTTTTCATGCACCCCGAGCTGAAGGGCAAGCGTTGCGCCGTCATCACCCACGCTGGTGGTCCCGCCGTTATGCTGACCGACGTTCTCTCAAATGGTGGCATGGAAGTTCCCAGCCTGAAAGACCATCCTGCCAGCCCCGCTCTGCTGAGCAAGCTTTTTGGCGGTTCCTCTGTGGGTAACCCCATCGACTTCCTCGCTACCGGTACTGCCGAGCAGCTTGGTTATATCATTGATACTGTTGAGAATGAATACGATGAGATTGACTTCTCCGTCGTTATCTTCGGTTCTCCCGGACTGTTCTCCAACCGCGAGGTCTACAAGCTTCTCGACGAGAAGATGAAGACTTGCAAGAAACCTATCTTCCCCGTGCTTCCCTCCATCATCAATGTGAAGGATGAAATCGAAGAGTTTATTGCTGGCGGCCGCATCAACTTCCCCGAGGAGTGCGTGCTGGGTAACGCTATCTGCAAGGTTTACAACACTCCCAAGCCTCAGCCCGAGAATGTTGAGCAGCCCGCTATCGATGTTGCTCGCATCCGCGCTACTGTCGACCGCTGCAAGAGCGGCTACATGGAGATTGCCGACTACAACGAGCTCCTTGATGCTGCAGGTATCAGCCGTAAGAAATCCGTGGAGGTTTCCAAGAAGGAAGACGCTCTCGCTTTCGCTAAGGAAGTTGGCTGCTCCAAGGATGTGCCCCTGGTTATGAAAGTTGTCGGTCCTCTTCACAAGAGCGATGTGGGTGGTGTAACCCTCGGCGTTAAAGACCTTGATACTGTTGCCAAGGAATTCGACCGCCTGATTGTCATCCCCGAGACCTATGCTGTTGAGATGTATCCCATGCTTGACGGTACTGATGTCTACATCGGTGCTATCAAGGACGAGAAGTTCGGTCATCAGATCTTCTTCGGTCTTGGCGGTATCTTCATCGAGGTGCTGAAGGATGTCCAGAGCGCTCTGGCTCCCATCACTGCTGCCGAAGCTAAGGAGATGCTCACCAAACTGCGTGGTTATAAGATTCTTGAAGGTGTTCGTGGTCAGGAAGCTGTCAATATCGACATGTATGCCGACCAGATTGCCCGCGTGAGCGCCCTCGTTCAGGCTGCTCCCGAAATTGCTGAGATGGATCTCAATCCTCTCCTCGGCAATCCTCGCTACGTCACCGCAGTCGACGCACGCATCCGTCTGGAGAAATAATTTTCCACCAAATAAAAATAGGGTCACTCTTTGGGGTGGCCCTTTTTTTATGGAATTGTTTTTTCCGATTCTTGGCTAATTCTGAAACTAAAAATGCATTGAAAAAGAATTTCGGAATTTGCATAAAAAAGCCGCCCATGTAGGCGGCTTCTTTTATTTTGAAGATTCTTATGCTTTTAGGAAACAATCTGCGGTGCCGAATTCCTTACCTAGCTGAGGTGCGGAGGATCCGGTTCCGGTGTTCACCTCAATGATGACGGGGCCATCTGGTGTGCAGGCAACATCGAATCCAACACTGCTATAGTAGGGAAAGTGTTTGCAGGTTGTGTTCACTGCGTCGATAATTTCTTTCCAATGAGGAATCACGACATCTTTGAATTTGACGTGAGTGTCAGGATGTTCGTAATATTTGTTGGTGTCAAATCTACGCTGAGCAAATTCGCCTAGACGGCCAGTTTCCATATCCACACTAACCACGATACCACCCTTAGCCGCATTATCTATATAAGAGCCAGCTCGGCCAATTCTTAGTCCGCAAGCAACCGCTTTGTTGTTGTAGGTAATAATTCTGCAAGTGTTCAGTGAACTTGGATTGAATTGCGCAGTTGCCTGGTCCTGAACTACCATCTTTTCAAAGAGATATTGGTCATCTTTGAAATTGGTGCGAATGTTGTGGGCAGTGAGTTTGATGCCGTCTTCGGTATAGAAGCCGTCTTCTTTTTTGTCGGCCACAGAAATTCCGCTACCTTCGCCGCACATATTGCGTTTGATGAAGATTCTATTGTCGGTAATACCAGCCAAGATATTGTCAACTTCTGCGTCTGTAATGAATTGTCCGTCACGTTTGAAATTGCCAAATCTGTAAGAAAAGAATCTCTCAGTAACGGGCAGATTGTATTTTTTCATCACATCGTGGAATAAAATCTTATCATCGATGAGAATCTGGTATTTGGGTTCTGAATTACGGCAATATCTTGCATATGCTCCGGAGGGTACGAATGATTTCATTCGCTCCATCGAGGTGAAGTCGGTCTTGAACATGGAGTAAATAAAGTAGGATTCAGGATAGCATTTCCAGAATCTACTCAGTGCGACCAGTTCTCGAAAGACCTGAATTTTGCTTTTCTTGTCTTCGCCTTTGTAGTTGGTGTACATTTCGCCACACTTATAAGGTTCCGATTCTTTCCAGTCCTTGTGACGGCGCCAATATGCGAAGCGCATTCTATAATAATAATATAGTACCATATTATTATGTCCGATTAGTCGTCTACGTGGGTCACGTTGCCTTTGAGGTCGAATTGGATTTCAAGGCCGTTGGTGAGGGTGACTTCGTAGCCTCCCTTCATCTTCTCGCAGTCGATGATGAGCTGTTTGGGGTAGCGGTTCACGATATAGCGGGTGATGTACACGGGCACCAGGGTTACGGGCAGGCCGTCGGTGCATTTCATTTCTTTCCACACACCCTTGTTGTCGAATTCGATGATGGTTCCGTCGGTGAGGAGGGCTTCGTATTCCTTACCCTTAACGTAGGTATTCACGATGGCGCAGCTGGGCCAGTGTTTCTCGATGGTGAGGATGGCCTGCTTGGGCATGTTTTCGGGGTCGATAGTGCGTTTTTTGCTCTGAGCGTTGGCGGCTCCGGCCAGGAGAACAATAGTGAAAAGGGCTAAAATTACTTTTTTCATATTCTAATTATTAATTTATTGTTTCAATTCATCATTTCTGATAGCGAACTCGGCTGTCTTGCCGCTAACTCTGCCTTGATAAACGTAGCGGATTCCACGATGGCTGGCAGCTAGGAGCGTCTGCAACTTCACGAACGAAGGGTCGTTGGTTCCCAGGATCATGTTCACCATTTGGGTGCGGTTCTCGCTGAGCGAGCTCTGCATATCGTCAAGATTGCATACCGTTTCGTCGCAGTCGTAGTAATATGTGTAATAATCTTTTTCAAGCTCAATGCGAGTGCACTCAATCCCGTTAGAGATATGCATGGGCAGCTGCATGCGGTACATATTCATTATCGAAAGTAGCTGCCCTTCTGTATTTTGCGACAGCGGAGTCGGACGGTGTGCTTTGAGTGAGTCTGTAACGAAGAGAATCGTCATTCCGTAGAAATCGTTTTTCGGATTCTCGGGTTTCATCGTGACCTTCAGGTCGGCCTGGGCGTCGATAATAGCGTCGATGAGTTTGCAGAAACTTTCTTCCGAGTTGCTCTCGAAACTTCTGAGCATCAGTTGGTAGAAATCGTCTGTTCTCCATGCCCTGAGGTCAAACATGTCGGAGAACAAGTAGCTGAATTCTACGCTGTTGCCGTGATACCGAGCCTCCGTCATCTTGGCCACGTCGCCCATCGGGATAGGGCAGTCGCTGTTGATGGCCTTCACATATTGGCGCAGGGTGCGCTGTTTCTCGTTGTAGCAGGCCGTAAGGCTCAGTGCGACGAGGAGGAGGAATGTGTATTTAGCTATCTTTCGCATAGGCTATTTGTTGAATTTGAGCGCTTCGGCCTTCGACTGCCCCGCGGGCATGCCGTTGAGGAACACTTGCTTGATGCGGGTGTGGAAGGTCTGACCCACTAAGGGGCTCCATCCGCACTTATACATTATAATATTATTGTCGACAGAAACCTCGCCGGGTTCCACAACTACCACGTCGGCGAAGCATCCGGGGTTGAGGAATCCGCGGTCTTCAATGCCGAAGATGGTGGCCGGATTGTGGCACATCTTGGAAACGATCAGAGGGAACCATTCTCGCAGGAGCTCTTCGTGGTCGGCATTCTCCAAAGCTGTGGGGCTGAAGAAGCCTTCCAGCATCATCTGCAGCGAGTGCTGGATGCTGGGTATGCCGCCCGGGGCGTCGAAATAGCGCTGCTGCTTTTGTGCCAAGGTGTGTGGGGCATGGTCCGTGGCTATCGTGTCGATAAGGCCGTCTACCAGTCCGCCCCAAAGGCCCAGTCGGTCGTCGTTTGTCTTGATGGCGGGGTTGCACTTGATCATGTTGCCCAGCTCGGCATAGTCGCGGTCGTCGAACCACAGATGGTTGGGTGTGACCTCGGCGGTGATGTTCTTCTCGCCCAGCGCCTGGTTGCTCAGGAGCGAAAGCTCGGTGGCGGTGCTGATATGGGCCACGTGGAAGCGGGTGCCGTATTTGCGGGCGCGCTCGATGGCCTTGTAGGTTGAGACGAAGCAGGCCTCGGTGCTGCGAATCTTGGGGTGCAGGGCGGCCGTTTCCTCGGCGGTGCCGGCATACTGCATCTTGTAGTTGCGCATGTTGGCCGTGATGATGTCCTCGCTTTCGCAATGGGCCACGATCAGTTTCTTGCTTTCCTTGAAGAGGGTTTCCAGGGCGTCGGGCTTGTTCACCAGCATGTTGCCGGTGCTGCTGCCGAGGAACAGTTTGATGGCGGCGTAGCGTTCGACGGGGATTTCAAGGAGTTGGCGGATATTGTCGTTAGTTGCGCCGAGCATAAAGCCGTAGTTCACTGCGCTTTTCTGGGCGGCGATTTGTTCTTTTGCCTCAAGTTCGGCGATAGAAGTGGTCTGGGGGTTGGTGTTGGGCATGTCGATAACCGAGGTCACGCCTCCTGCCAGGGCGGCACGGCTTTCGGTGGCGAAGTCGGCCTTGTCGGGGAAACCGGGGGCGCGGAAATGCACATGTGTGTCGATCACGCCGGGCATCACATAGCATCCTGCTGCGTCGAACACTTGCGCGTCGGCCAGCGCGGAGCCGTCTTCGACGATTCTGCCCATCTTGATATAGAGGTCGCGTTTTTCCATGCGTCCCTCGTTCACCACGGTGCCGTTCTTGATTATGTAGTTCATCTTGTGTCGCTTGAGGTTATTTGTGAAGTGGCTCAGCCGCCTTCGGGGCGAACCAAGCCACTTTTTATTGGAAATAGGTGATTGATGGTCTGTGGGTTAGAACTTCTTCTTGCCACCCCATGCGCGGGCGGCTACATAGGCGTCGGCCGAGTTGTTGTAGATGGGTTTCACCACAAACTGGCCGGTGTGGTCCACGCATCCCCAGCGGCCTTCCTGCTTGGCGGGAGCCACGCGGTTGTTCCAGGTGTTGATGAAGGGTTTGGCATCCTCGAGGCGGGGCAGGATCACCCATTCGCCTTCGAAGTCGACATAGCCCCAGTGCCCCGTGGTGGGTTCCTGGATGGGGAAGAGCCAATGTCCGAGTTCGGCTTCCTCAATGCCTTTTTCGTTGTCGTCCCATTCCTTGCCGGCCTTGGTGGCGTCGCTGCTGAGGATGAACACGGGTTTGCTCAGCAGGCGGCCGTCTTCGTGGATGCTGGCCCAGAAGCCGTTCTCGCATTTAGCGGTGGCGAAGAGGCCTGTGTCGTTGGGGAAGTTGGACACTTCGAGATAGATTGGGGGGATGGCCCAGCTGCCGTCGGGCTTCACCCAGCCCCAGAGGTTGGTGTCGGTGCGCATCTCGGGCAGGCGCCAGGCGTCCATGTCGCGGCCGTGCTCGATTTGGGAGAGTGCGTAGACGCAGTCGCTCTCATGCTGGAAGATGAAGTCGCTGATAACGTTGCCATTGCGGTCGATATTGCCCCAACGGCCGCCCTTCAGTGCCTGGGTGTAGATGTAGTTATGCTCGCCTGCGAACTGGCGGATCATGGCGTACTGGGGCTGTACGACCCAGCGGCCGAGGTAGTTGACGATACCCCACTGATTGGTGTTGTTTGGGTTGGTCACGGCGATGCGCCAGGTATCGTAATGACGGCCAACAATCCATTGGCGGCCAGCCTCTTGCGCGTCTTCCATGCTTTCAAAGATGTTGTTGATAATCAGGATGCCCTTAGCGTCGATGCAGCCCCAGCGGCCGTCCTGTTTGACGGGTGCGAAGCTCATGGGGTCGGTGCCGAAGTATTCGCCGGCGCCCTCGTAGGCGGGCTCGTATTTCCATTGTCCGTAGTAGTTCACAAAGCCCCATTTGTGGTCGGCGGGGTTCTCGGCGGGGTAGATCCATTTGCCGGGCTCCTCGGCGGTGTACCACTGATTGCCGGCCTCCTGGGCCTCTTCCTGGGTGCGGAAGATGTTGCGGACAATCATGTTGCCGGCCTCATCAATGCAGCCCCAGCGGCCGTCGTACTTCACCACGGCGAATTTTCTGTTCAAATGTTGGAAAGCGAAGGCCACTTGGTACTTGGGTTGAATCTGCCAAATGCCGTTTGCGTTCTTGTAGCCATACTTCATGCTGATGTCGTCGAAGGCCAGTGTCTGTGCTAAAGCGCTGCCTGTCAGCATGCAAAGGGTCGTTAGGATAAAGATGTATTTTTTCATAATTCAATTTTTTCGTTTTGCAAAGATACAACTTTTTTTTGATATAATATATATTTATGTCAAAAAGTTTTCAACTTTCTCTTTAGTACCTCTCAGGCGGAATCTCTTGCACTGTTTCCCAAAAAAAACTTTCGCTCTCGGGAGCGGGGGGACATACGCCAAAACATGCGCAAAATCACAAAATCCACAATTCACATTTCATGTGCAAGCAATGTAGAGGTAGAAGAGAAATAATATATACATAGTATATAATATACCTTATTTGTAAAATTAAATTTTACATTCTTTTCTCACTTGTCATGCAAAACAAATGTTGTGTGAAATAGTGATTTTGTGATTTTGGTGCATCTCAAAGTGCATCTCCCCCGGCCAACCTCCGCAGAAGAGCCGCAGCAGACCCGCTCCGCACCCAGCTCCCAGGACGGTCTCGAGACAGTTGTCCGGTTCGTTTCCGCACCGCTTTTTGCCGGCATTCAAAATGTTGATAATTAATTGCTTTGCTAAAAAAATCGCAATTTCTTCATCGCTAATTTGGCTATACGGATATTTTTTCGTATCTTTGCAAAAGAAAAGAAATCCTTAACAACCCCCTATTATGAAACATATCTCGCTATCTATCATTGCTTTAGTATGTATTCTCGTTGCTTCGGCTTCCGGCATCTGTGCCCAAAATGTGGTGGGCCAACGCGATTATTTTGAATCGGTGGGCGGTGCTGCGGCCAGCGCAAACACCATCAGCCACTTCGTCTTCCAGAAGCCCACCACCGTGTTCCTCGACCCCTCCAGCTCCATGTCGGTCAGCATGAGCGGCAATGTGGTGGCGCTGCGCACCCTCATCGGCATCAATAAGTACAAGCGCAACAGTACCACGTTGGTCTACAATAATTTGTTCCTCTTTTCGTATGAGGGCGCAGGTGATTGGCATTACTGCATCCCCATCACGTTCTGCACCCGCGACAAAGATGGCAACTATTTGGCCGAGCGCTACTTCCTGCTTAAATGGAGCGCCCCCAAGCTCGACCTCTCGCTGCCTACCGAGGCCGATGTGGAATATTTCGAGGTGGCCGACGGGCGCAAGGGTGCCGTGAAGACCTATCACGCCAAAGTGGAATTTGCCCCTAAGTCGGTGACTATAGGCGAGGAAGTGCTGGAATGCGTGCAGCTGTTTGCCGACAAGATGCTGGCCAAGCAGTTCGACAAATCGGCCAAGATGTACACCAAGTTCCTCTCTGCCAAGAAGGGCAAGGCTGAGGACGTTATGGAGGGCGTGTCGCTCGCTCCCAGCTTGTTTGCTTATTAATCCGCAACAATTCTTGTAGTTATGAGTCTGATTCGTGCGATTCTAGCTATCTTTTGCCCTCCCTTGGCCGTATTGGACAAGGGGTGCGGGTCTGTCCTCATCACCTTCATCCTCACGCTTTGCGGATGGGTGCCCGGAACGATTGCCGCGCTTATTATATTGAACAAAAACTAGCAAGCCTTGATAAAAGCAGTATTCTTTGATTTCGACGGCACCCTGGCCGATACGGCACCCGGCATCGTGCTCACCATGCAGAAGACTTTCGAGCAGATGGGGCTTGCCGTACCTTCCGCCGAGCAGGTGCGCCAAACAATTGGGCTTCCGCTAGTTGAGGCCGTGCGCCAGCTGGGCGGACTCACACCCGATGAAGCCGAGCACGGCACGGCGGTCTATCGCCAGCTATTCCCGGTCTACGAGGTAGGGCATGTATCTGTATTCCCGCAAGTTAGCGAAACATTGGAACAGTTGAGCCGCCGAGGTATAAGGATGGCCATCTGCACCAGCCGCACCGGGATCACCCTCGACCTGATGGTGGAGCGTTTCGGCATCAACCATTATTTTGAGACCAAGGTGTCGTGCAACGACAATCTGCCTCCCAAGCCCGCACCCGACATGGTTTTTGCATTGCTCAGCCGCATGGGGCTGGAGGCTGAAGATGCGCTGGTTGTGGGCGACACCACCTTCGATATCGAGATGGGCAACCGTGCCGGATGCCGCACCGTGGCGGTAACCTACGGCAACCATTCCCGGCAGAAACTCCTCACCGCCAACCCCACTTTTGTCGTTGATTCGATGGCCGAATTACTACAGAATATTCATTAAACTATCACTTCATTCATGGCTTGCGATTTCTTTAATTTCCAACAATTCACCATTCGTCAAACACATGCCGCCATGAAGGTGGGCACCGATAGCGATTTGCTGGGTGCTCTCTGCGCCGGAGGGCGCGCAGTGCTGGATATCGGCACGGGCACCGGGGTGCTCTCACTGATGCTGGCCCAGCGCTTTCCCGAGGCCCGGATAACCGCCATTGAGATCGACGAGAATGCTGTGTTGGACGCAGCCTATAATTTCGAGCAGTCTAAGTGGGCCGACCGCCTTGCGCTCGTGCATTCATCGTTGCAGGATTATCTCCAGCAAAACCCTCTGCCTCAGTTCGATGCCGTTGTGTGCAATCCGCCCTATTTCGACCGCAGTCTTGAGTGTCCAGATCAGGGCCGCTCCCGTGCCCGCCACACCTCCAGTCTGCCCTTCCCGGTGCTTATCGGGGGCGCCTACGATTTGCTTGCCTCCGAGGGCTTGTTCTCGGTCTGCATTCCGCCCGAGGTGCTGAAAGACTTCGACTCGCAGTGTCGGTCAGCAGGATTCAGTCTGTATCAGAATTTTATTATCAAAACCATTCCCGAGAAAGGCGCAAAACGTTATGTGCTAGTGTATAAGAAAGGCAATGTTGAAGTAGTGGATGAACAAGTATGCTGCATGCGCAATCTTGACAGAACCCGCTCAGACTGGTACTTGGATTTGATGAAAGATTTTCTAATCTGCGGCAAGCTATGAGGACTCAGATTCAGTTCATATTGCTGGCTTTTATGCTATTGTGCGTTATGGCCTCGTGCCATAGAGTGGGGCAGGTGTCCGGCCCTGCCGTGTCGTATTATTATTGGAAGACTACGTTTAAACTTAATGATTCTCAACAACATGCTCTGCGTGAAGCGGGCAAGTTGTATCTTCGCTTGTTCGACGTGGTGCCCACCTCGCAGGGTCCGCAGCCGAATGCTACGATCAGCTTCGAGGACTCACTGCCCGCTGGGCTGGCCGTTGTGCCCACGATTTTTATTGATTACACCCTCTTTCGCTCGCCGATTGATGCCGAAGATTTGGCTCGTCGCACAGTCGATAGGGTGGCGCAGATTGCTGAAACACACGGATTTGAATACAACGAAATCCAGTTCGACTGCGATTGGACCGCTACCACCGAGAAGGGCTACTTCGCATTCCTCCAGGCTGTGCGTTCCTACCGAAGCAGTCTGCTGATTTCCAGCACTATCCGACTTCATCAGCTGTCTTCAACTCCTCCGCCTGCCGACTACGGAGCGCTGATGCTGTACAACACCGGCGATTTTCGCAACTTTGCTTCCGACCGCAATCCCATACTTGACCCACGAGATGTTGAGCCTTACCTCAAGTATTTGAAACACTATCGTTTGCCCCTCTGCGCAGCTTATCCTTGCTTTGAATGGAAACTGCTGTACCACGATAGCGAGTTTCGCGGCATCCTTTACGATGTTGATCTGGACAGCAATACGTTGTATCAATATGTTGATTCCCATACATTTCGTGTGTTGATTCCCCATGATGTCCCGGTGTTGCCCGGGGTGCCGGATATATCGCTCTCGCCCGGCGATGTGGTGCGATATTGGTGTGCGGGCGAGGAGGTTTCCGTTGTGCGGAAAATGGTTGAGGCTCAGCGTCCTGAAATCAATCGGCAGACAATCCATTTTCATTTGTCGGCAATAAACAAATATTGATACAATAATTTTCGCGAGTTTGCGTTATTCAACATTATTAATATATAAGTTATGAGTATCACTTTGCAGCGACTTCCGATTGGAATACAAGGGTTTGAGGGGCTTCGCAACGACGAATACCTATATGTCGACAAAACTCGGCAAGTCTATGAACTTACGCATACTAATCGCTACTACTTTCTTTCCCGCCCAAGAAGATTCGGTAAGAGTCTGCTGCTCTCCACCATCAAATGCTACTATGAGGGCAAGCGCGAGCTGTTTGAGGGGCTGTATATCAGCACTGTAGAGAAGGAGTGGAAGAAGTTCCCGGTCATCTATATCGACCTCAACACCGAGCAATACGACACTCCCGAGGCCCTGGTCAAAAAACTCAATACCATCCTATGTCAGCATGAGTCGGTATGGGGTGCCGACCCCTCAGAGCAGACTTTAGCAACTCGTTTTGAAGGACTTATCCGCCGTGCCCACGAAAAGACCGGCCTCCGCACCGTGATTTTGGTGGACGAATACGACAAGCCCATGCTGCAGGCTATCGGCAACGCCGAGCTCCAGGATGCCTACCGCGCCACATTGAAGGGCTTCTATGGTGCGCTGAAATCGATGGACGAGCACATTCAGTTTGCTATGCTCACGGGCGTGACCAAGTTCGGCAAGGTGAGCGTTTTCAGCGACTTGAACAACCTCATGGACATATCGATGGATGCCGAATACTACGACATCTGCGGCATCACTGAGGAGGAACTCTTGGCAAACTTTCCCTCCCAGATTGACCGGCTGGCCGAGGCCAACAAGCTGACTCGCGACGAATGTATAGCACGTTTGCGCAAACGCTATGACGGCTACCACTTTGAAGAAACCGCACCGGGAGTTTACAACCCTTTCAGTGTGTTGAACACCTTCAAAAAGCTGAAGTTTGGCAGTTATTGGTTTGAAACCGGAACGCCATCGTATCTTGTACAATTACTTCAGGAACACGATACCAACCTTGAGCAGATGGCCAGTTATGAGACGGATGCCGACACGCTCAACTCCATCGATATCACTTCGCAGAACCCAATCCCTGTCATTTTCCAAAGCGGATACCTCACCATCAAGGGCTGCGACGCAGAATTTGGCACCTATCGATTGGGATTTCCCAACGATGAGGTTGCCGAAGGATTTGCCAAATATCTCTTGCCATTCTATACCTCATGTAGGCAGGGAAGCACTAGTTTTGACGTCAAAAACTTTGTGCAGGATGTGCGAGCCGGGCGCACCGAGCTGTTCCTCGAGCGTCTGCGCAGCCTCTTTGCCGACACACCCTACGAGCTGGTCAAGGACTTGGAGAATCATTATCAGAATGTTATATGGATTGTGGCCAAACTGATGGGGTTCTATGTCCAGGCCGAGTATCACACTAGCCGAGGCCGCATAGACTTGGTGCTGAAAGCCCCAAACTACTGCTATGTGATGGAGTTCAAGCTGGACGGCACAGCCGAGGAGGCCTTGGCACAGATTAATGACCGCAACTATACTCTCCCCTTTGAGCTCGACGGTCAGCAGATTATCCGTATAGGCCTTAACTTCTCTAAAGAACACCGCAACATTGAGCGGTATGTAGTAGAGTAGGGGTGAACCCTGTTCGCTCTCAATTTCGCCTTCACCCTTGCCGGATAGCGATTTCGCCAAACAACATTATAGGAATATTTTAAACCATTCAACAAATTGAAAAAGATATTATTGATAGTAATAGCCGTGATTTTAGGCATGGCAAAAGTGGTGGCCTGCGGACCCTACGGGGCAAATTATAACGCCTATGTATTCAGCCTGTGTCCCTCGCCGATGAGTTATTCTCAGAACAACGACCAGCGTTTGGCCGATGCGTGGAGCGCCTTGATTGGCCAGAAAGTCACTGTGGCGCAGAGCCGCCAATTGGCCGAAATCACCCTCGCCGAGCTGGACACCCTAAACAACCCCATCGCTCGCTATGCCCTCAAAAATCAAGAAGTTGGCAGCTATGTGCGACTTTTGGTGTCATATCTCAACAATGCCAATTTCTCCTACAATTCGTGGAACTACCCCAGCGCTGAGGAGATTTCGCAGTATAACAAGAACTTGCAAAAAATGCTCAACCAGGCAGCCGGCTATAGCGGCAAGTTGCTGAGCGACAGATATTATCTGCTTCGCCTCCGCATCCTTTTCCGCCAGAACAACTACAACGCCATCGTTGCTTTGTGGGAGAAGCAGCCGTTGCAGGGCAGCAGTGTGTTTGTCGACATGGCTCGCGACTACTATGCTGGTGCGCTCTATCATCTTGGCCGCCAAGAAGATGCCGCAGTTCAGTATGCGTTGAGCGGCAACCTCTACGATGCCCATCAATGTATGCGCAATATGCATGGCGCACAATGCCTTAGCCGTGTAGTCCAGCAAGATCCAAACTCGCCCGTGTTGCCTTATATGCTTGAAGAAATCGTGAACGGCAGTCGCGAGAGCTACGAATATTATACTCGCGTGGCGCTCATGCGCAACTATCTGGGGCAGTGTATCACTTGGGAGAAAGCAGAGGAGCTGAAGGTGCCCTATATGAATTTGGATTATAGAACTTGCCCCGACGGCCAATGGGCTCTGGCAAGCCTACCCAGCATGGAGGAATGGTTCTCCTTGGTGTCCATCTATAAAGTGACCCAGGAAGAGTATAAAGTCGTCAACGAAGTGATTGAGCGCCAGCTGGCCGACAAAAAGGTCAAGGACCGTTGTATGTGGATGAGCGCCAAGGCTTATCTGCATTATCTCAAGGCCGACTACGATAAGGCCTGGGAAGAGATCCAGCAGGCTATGAAGATGCTCGGCAGCCCCGCATCAATCAGCAACGCATGCTATTTATGTATGCTGCTCTCTACGCGCCAGCACAGCCTCAAGGTGATGGAAAGCACCCTGGCAAAATGGCTGCCCAGTCTGCGCATCTCGGATGAGGACATCTGGGTGAGCACCTCGGCAGACGGCAGCTATACCTACTACGATTATGAGACCCCGCGGGTAAGCGACGAGGACCGGCTGAACTATTTGGTGAAGAACGGCATTGTGGACCGCTATCTGCGTGAGGGAGACTCGGTTATGGCTACCATGGCATGGAGTCTGCTGTGCCAGCAATACGGCGACACATACTCGTATCTGCCCTCTAGTCACTCAGAACACTACTCCATGTTCTGCGCACTCAGTCTTGGCAAGCAGCAGCAGCTGCTGGACCTCATGGGCGCAACCTCCAAACAGGGAGCGTTGGTGCGCTATCTGTGTGGGCGTCTGCCTTTTGTGCGAAACGACTATCTGGATGTGATGGGTACCATGCTTATCCTCAACGGTCGTTTTGCCGAGGCTATCAAATATCTTAAGCAGGTGCCGCTTGATTTTATTGAACGCCAACCCATTGCGCCTTATGCCGCTATGCGGAGCATTCAGGATCTTCCCTGGGAGAAAACGCTCGTGGACGAGGCTGAACTGAGCGGTAACGTTAAACTCAGCAAGAATGCCAAAGTGGAGTTCTGCCAAGAGGTGTTGGCCTTGCAGAAACACATCAAGATTGCCCGGGGCGAAGACCTCTATGAGGGCCAGTACAATTTGGGTGCACTCTATCATCAGGCTTCAGAGATAGGCAGTTGTTGGTGGCTTGCGCGCTACGCTGTTTCGACTGTTCACGACAAAACTATTTATGACTCAGCGGTTGAAGACCAATTTGACTTCCTCGGTCAGTCGCGCAATCTGCTCCTGGGATCGCTTGCCAGCCAGCGTGCCGATCTCCGATACAAGGCCTACTATCTCTTGCTGCATCAGGGGCACGACAACTTGTATTACGGGGCCTGGAATGACGACTACTCGGCTTACAATTTTGTGTTGAACGCCGAGTCGAAATACTATCCTATTTTGTTGAAATTCAAGTCGGATTTGTATAATCGTGCAGGCCAGCCAGACTTTGTGTCGCACTGCGATGATTTGGTTCAAATGTACGCACTCATAAAGTAGCTTTGAGTCCAGCCAAATAGTTGTTGAACAACAGCAAACGAACCTTGGCACCGTAGTAAACCCGCTTGTTTTACCTTATTTATACCTTATTTATTCTATATTTATACTATATATAATAGGATAAATAAGGTATAACTATAGTATAAATATAGGATAAGGAACGGGGGAAGGACGGGGCTGAGTATAGTTTTTTGGGTGGGGTCGGAAATCAAAAAAGTTTTGGCGGAATGAACCTTTTTTATCACCGAGATGAACTTTTTTTTATTAATTGAAAAAAAATATGTATCTTTGCATTCTCAAACCAGCCGAGCAGAGAGGTTTGTTTTGGCGGTTTGGAACAGTCTTCAGGGTAAGGTGAAAGTCCTTTCCGGCGGTGATAGTCCGCTACTTCCCCCAGGGGAACTGACTCGGCGAAATTCCGAGACCGACGGTGAAAGTCCGGATGGAAGAAGAAGGTCATAGACGCTTTTTTTGAGCGTGTCTGAGTCTGCCCTGGCGATTATTATTAATATAATTGATAGGGTAGTTTTTTTATGTCATATAACGAAAAATACATGCTGCGCGCCATTGAGCTGGCCAGGAAAGGAGAGGGGTTTGCCGACCCTAATCCCTTGGTGGGCTGTGTGTTGGTGCGAGATGGCGAGGTGATAGGCGAGGGGTGGCATGCCCGCTATGGCGCTTATCATGCCGAGCGCGACGCTGTGATGAAATGCCTGGCTGCGGGTGTGGATGTGCGGGGCGCGGAGGCCTACGTGACCCTCGAGCCTTGCTGCCATCATGGTAAGCAGCCTCCATGTTCCGAACTGCTGATCGAGCAGGGGATTGCCAAAGTTTATGTGGGCATAGAAGACCCCAATCCGCTTGTTGCCGGACACGGAATTCAGCAGCTTCGCGATGCCGGAATTGAGGTGGAAGTTGGCTTTGAAGAAGACAAAATTCGCGAGTTGGACAAGCATTTTTTGAAACTTTTCACCACTCGCCGCCCCTATGTGCTGATGAAATCTGCCGCCACGTTGGATGGCAAGATTGCTACCGAGACTGGCGATTCTCGCTGGGTTTCTTGCGAGGAGTCCAGGCAGTATGTGCACCGCCTGCGTCATCAAATGATGGCCATCATGGTGGGCATCCGCACCGTGGAGATGGACGACCCGATGCTCAATTGCAGGCTGGAAGGCGAGGTGTGCCAACCTATCCGCATTGTGGTTGACAGCAAGGCAAGGATTTCTTTGGAATGCAAGCTGGTGCAGACCGCTCGTGAGATTCCGGTTATTGTGGCCCATACCGACCTGGCTGAGCCTGAAAAGCTAGAGCAGCTGCGGCAGCTTGGTGTGAGAACTTTGCTTTGCAAGACAGCTGAATGCCAAGTAGATATCGACGATATGCTGTTTCATCTGGCCAATCCTACCGATAAGAGCATGCCCTCAATCAGCTCGGTGCTGCTTGAAGGCGGGGCAACACTGAATGCTTCGTTTTTGAAAGCCGGAGCTGTGGATGAGATAAACCTTTTCTTGGCTCCCAAGCTAGTAGGCGGAAATGCTGCGCCCGGCTTTGTGGGCGACCTCGGCATTGAGAAGATGGCGGATGCTGTCGTTATGCAAGATATAGAGTATCAAACAATTGGCAGAGACCTTTTGTTGGTAATGAAAATTGCGAAAACAAATTCTACGAAACTTCATCAACTCCAAAACTGATATACTTATGTTTACAGGAATAATTGAAGAGATTGGAACCCTGCGTTCGGTTCAGCGGCTGAGCGACACTGTGCGGCTGACCATTGAGGCAAAGAAGGTATTGGAGGGTGTGCAGTTGGGCGACAGTATTGCCACAAATGGTATCTGCCTTACTGTCACCTCCTTCGACAGCAATAGCTATAGTGCCGATGTGATGCCCGAGACGTTGCGTATGACTAATTTGGCAGACCTGCGCCCCCTGGACAAAGTGAACTTGGAGCGCGCCATGCAGATGGGTGGCCGCCTGGGTGGACACATTGTGTCGGGGCACGTTGACGGTACGGGTGTGATTATCCGTAAGTATCAGGAACAGAATGCTATAATTATTCGTATTTCAGCCGATACTTCAATTCTTGACCTCATTGTGAAGAAGGGTTCAATTACGATTGACGGCATTTCGCTCACAGTGACTGATGTGGATGAGCGCTCTTTTGGTGTCTCGATTGTGAACCATACTCAGAGCCACACTACGCTGACCTCCAAAGGGGTGGGAGAGAAGGTGAATCTGGAGAACGACATTATTGCCAAATATGTGCAGAAGATGCTGGGACACAGCTCAAAAATGAGTGACGAGGACCTGCTGGATTTATTGAAATAAACAAATACATCATATAAATGAATACTATAGAAGAAGCTTTACAAGCACTGCGCGAAGGTAAGAACATTATTGTTATTGATGATCCTGACCGTGAGAATGAGGGCGATCTGATTTGTGCCGCCGAGTTTGCCACACAGGCTAATGTGAACTTTATGGCTTGCTATGGTAAGGGTTTGATTTGCATGCCCATGACCAAAGAGTTGGCTAAGAAGTTGCGCCTGAATCAGATGGTTACTGAAAATACGGATAATCACTGCACTGCTTTCACTGTCTCGATCGACCATGTTGACACTACTACGGGTATTTCGGCCCAGGAGCGCTCTATTACCGCCATGAAGGTGGTTGAGGATGGCGCCCGCCCCGAGGATTTCCGCCGCCCCGGCCACATGTTTCCCTTGGAGGCTCGCGAAGGTGGTGTGCTGAAACGCGACGGCCACACCGAGGCTACTGTAGACCTCATGCGCCTGGCTGGTTTGAAGCCTTGCGGTCTCTGCTGCGAGATTATGCGCGAGGACGGCACCATGATGCGCACGACCGAGTTGGTCGAGTTTGCAAAAGAGCACAACCTGGTGATTACTTCTATTGCCGACTTGATTAAGTATCGCCGTCGTAATGAGCATCTTGTGGAGCGTGTCAGCGAGAGCGAGCTGCCCACCAAGTATGGCACATTCCATGCTGTAGGTTTTGTTGACAAGATTACCAATGAGCACCATATTGCCTTGGTGAAGGGCGACCTCTCTGGTGATGAACCTGTGCTCTGCCGCGTTCATTCTGAATGTCTTACGGGCGATGCTTTCGGCTCGCTGCGTTGCGATTGTGGCGATCAGCTTCATGAGGCTATGCGCCGTATCGAGGCCAAGGGCCGTGGCGTGATTCTGTATCTCCGCCAGGAAGGCCGTGGTATCGGTCTCATCAACAAATTGAAAGCCTATAAGTTGCAGGACCAGGGTATGGACACCGTAGAGGCAAATCTTGCTCTCGGTTTTGCTGCCGACTTGCGTGATTACGGTACCGGTGCTGCCATTCTTTCCGACCTGGGCATTCGCAAGATTGTGGTCATGACCAACAATCCTACCAAGATTTCAGGTCTGGCAGGCTATGATATCACCATCGTCGACCGCGAGCCTATTGAGATGACCTGCAATGAGAAAGATGCTTTCTATCTTTACACCAAGTACAAAAAGATGGGTCACCTCCTGCATGTGAAAGAACCTGTTAAGAAATAATTGGATAATGTAGTTTCAGTGTTGGTGAGGCTGGGCAAGGTGGCTCCAAATGGCCTAGCGCTTGTTTGCGGTTATTTCCATCCTCATCAACTGAACAATAAAATTGTTAAATATTTAATATTATATAAATGAATACTATTGAAGGAAAACTTTTGGCTCAGGGCCAGAAGATTGCCATCGTGGCAGGCCGTTTCAACGAGATTATCACCAACAAACTTCTGGGTGGCGCTATCGACGCTTTCAAACGTCATGGTGGCGATGAGGCCGACATCACCCTCGCATGGGTGCCCGGCGCATTCGAGATTCCCCTGGTGGCCAAGAAGATGGCCGAAAGCGGCAAATATGACGCAGTTGTGTGCCTGGGTGCTGTTATCCGTGGCGCTACCGCACATTTCGACATGGTTGCCGGCGAGGCCACTAAGGGTATCGCACAGGCTGGTCTGCAGACTGGTGTGCCTATCATCTTTGGTGTGCTGACCACCGATAACATCGAGCAGGCTGTTGAGCGTGCCGGTTCCAAGGCTGGCAACAAGGGCTTTGAGGCAGTCACCACCGCTATCGAGATGGTGGACCTGATCAAGCAGCTCTAAACGGTAGAATCATATCAATTTAAGCCCTAGGTGTCGTCAATTTTTTGATGAGACCTAGGGTTTGTTATGCGCTGATGAGGAGATAGGAAAACCATTGTTAATAAATATTTTGAATATTTTTTTATAAAAGAAGTTGTAATTGATTATTTTTTCGTAACTTTGCTAAATGACGAGCGTACGTGCGTTTGTTCTATATAATTGTGTATTAGACAAATGTGCTTATGACGATAATTATTAATTCTAAATAAAATATAGTAAAATTATGGCAAAGGTAAATTCGTTGGCCGAATTGCAGGCACTCTATGAGTCCCTCCAGCCCATTGTGGCCGACAGAAAGTCATCGAAACCCAACAGCGACACCAAGACCATTTTGGTTTGTGGCGATACGGGTTGTGCCGCATCGGGCAGCGTTCCCATCATTGAGAACTTCCGCAAGTCTATCGCTGAGCGCGGACTGGACGGCAAGATCAAGGTTGTTCGCTGCGGATGCTTCGGCTTCTGCGTAAAGGGTCCCATCGTTAAGATTATGCCCGACAACACTTTCTACACTCAGGTTGATGCTGATGATGTAGAAGAAATCATCGAAACCCACATTGTGAATGGTGGCCGCGTGGAACGTCTGCTCTATCGCGACGATGAGAATTCTGAGGCTATTGAGAAACCCGAGGATATTCCTTTCTACAAGAAGCAGCTCCGTATCGCACTGCGCAACTGCGGCGTGATTGATGCTGAGAAAATTGAGGAATATATCGCTTGTGAAGGTTATCTTGCCCTGGCTAAGTGCTTGACCGAGTACAGCCAGCAGCAGGTTATCGACATCGTCACCGAGTCTGGCCTCAGCGGCCGTGGCGGTGCTGGTTTCCCCACCGGCAAGAAATGGGCTTCTGCTGCTCGCGCAAAAGCTGATCAGAAGTATATGGTCTGCAATGCCGACGAGGGCGACCCCGGCGCATTTATGGACCGTTCTATCCTTGAGGGCGACCCTCACAGTGTGCTGGAAGCTATGGCAATCGGTGGCTACGCTATCGGTGCTAACAAGGGTCTGATTTACATCCGTGCCGAATATCCCATGGCTGTTCACCGTCTGCATGTTGCTATCGCTCAGGCTAAAGAATATGGCCTCCTGGGTGAGAACATCCTCGGTACAGGTTTCAATTTCGACATCGAGCTCCGCTATGGTGCTGGCGCATTCGTTTGCGGTGAGGCAACCGCTCTTATCCACTCCATGGAAGGTAAGCGTGGCGAACCCACCTTCAAACCTCCACGAACCTCTGAGAAGGGTTACAACATGCTCCCCACCAATGTGAATAACGTTGAGACTTATGCCAATGTGCCTATCATCATCCGCAAGGGTGCTGAGTGGTTCAGCAGCATCGGAACTGAGAACTCCAAGGGTACCAAGGTGTTCGCTCTGGCTGGCCAGGTGAATAACGTTGGTCTTATCGAGGTTCCCATGGGCACCACACTGCGCGAGATTATCTACGAGATTGGTGGCGGTATCAAGGGTGGCAAGAAGTTCAAAGCTGTCCAGACTGGTGGTCCTTCTGGTGGCTGCCTGACAGAGAAATATCTCGATGTGCCTATCGACTTCAAGTCTTTGGCCGCTGCAGGCTCAATGATGGGTTCTGGCGGTATGGTCATCATGGATGAGACCAGCTGTATGGTTTCTATTGCCAAGTTCTATATGGACTTCACCGTGCCTGAGAGCTGTGGTAAGTGCAATCCCTGCCGTATCGGTAACAAGCGTCTTGCTGAGATGCTCGACAAAATCACCAAGGGCAAGGGTACCATGGAAGACCTGGAGAAACTGCGCAACCTCTCTATCAATATTAAAGATACCGCTCTCTGCGGCCTCGGCCAGTCTTCTCCCAACCCCATCCTCTCTACCCTCGACAACTTCTGGGATGAGTATGTGGAACATGTGGTTGACAAGAAATGCCGTGCCGGTGTCTGCAAAGACCTTATCCGCTACGAAATCAATCAGTCCATCTGCGTTGGCTGTACCGCTTGCGCACGCAACTGTCCTGCCGAAGCCATCCACGGCGACCGTAAACAGCCTCACCAGATCGACCAGGAAGCCTGCATCAAGTGCGGCACCTGCATCAACAAATGTAAGTTTAACGCTATTCAAGTTAAGTAATCATGGAAAATATGATAGCATTAACTATCGATGATCATTATTTGCAGGTCCCCAAAGGTACCACAATCCTTCAGGCTGCAAAAAGCGTCGGTATTGAAATTCCCACCCTCTGCCATTACGAACTGAAAGGTCAGGGCATTGAAAACAAACCCGGTTCGTGCCGTGTTTGTGTTGTTGAGGTTGAAGGCAACAAGAATCTCGTTCCTTCCTGCTACACCCAGGTGTCCGAAGGCATGGTTGTCCATACCCACTCTCTGCGTGTCATCATGGCTCGCCGCACCGTGGTCGACCTCATCCTTTCCGACCATCCTGCTGACTGCCTCGTCTGCCCTCAGGCTGGCAAGTGCGAACTGCAGAAACTGGCCATCGACCTGGGTCTGCGTGAGATCACTTATTCAGGTGAACAGTCTCATTATAAGAAAGATATTTCTCCCGCCATCATCCGTGACATGGACAAGTGCATCATGTGCCGCCGTTGCGAAACCGTCTGCAATGAGATGCAGACCGTAGGCGTTCTTTCCGGTATTAACCGTGGTTTTGAAGCTGTAGTTGGCACCGCTTTTGAGAAGAAACTCGTTGATACACCTTGTGTTATGTGCGGTCAGTGCGTCCAGGCATGCCCCGTTGGAGCCCTCTCTGAGGTCAACAACACCCGCGATGTGATGAACGCCCTCAACAATCCTAAGAAAACCGTTATCGTCCAGACCGCTCCCGCCGTCCGCGTTGCCCTCGGTGAAGAATTTGGCATGGAACCCGGTAGTCGTGTAACTGGTAAGATGGTTACCGCTCTGCGTCAGCTCGGTTTCAACTATGTGTTTGACACCGACTTTGCTGCCGACCTCACCATCATGGAAGAAGGTACCGAGATGCTTGACCGTATTTCTCGCTTCATGAATGGCGACAAGAGCGTCCGCCTCCCCATCATGACCAGCTGCTGCCCCGGTTGGGTTAACTTCTTCGAGACCTACTATCCTGATATGCTGGATGTTCCCTCGACCGCAAAGAGCCCCATGCAGATGTTTGGCGCTATCGCTAAGAACTACTGGGCTGAGAAACTTGGCATCAAACGCGAAGACCTCGTTGTCGTAGCTATCATGCCTTGCGTTGCTAAGAAATATGAGTGTCAGCGCGATGAGTTCAAGGTTGACGGTAATCCCGATGTTGACTACAGCCTCACCACTCGTGAGCTTGCCGACATGATCAAACTTCTTGGTATCCGTTTTGATGAGTTGGTTGAAAGCGACTTCGACCGTCCTCTCGGCGAGAGCACCGGTGCCGCTGTTATTTTTGGCGCAACTGGCGGTGTTATCGAAGCTGCAACTCGCACTGCTTATGAACTTTACACCAAGAAATCCCTCGGCAAAGTCGATTTCAAGGAGCTCCGCGGCCTCTCTGGCGTTCGCGAAGCAACCGTTGATTTTGATGGCACTCCCATCCACATTGGTATTGCTCACGGTCTGGGTAATGCTCGCAAACTGCTCGACAAAGTTCGCAGTGGCGAAGCTCAGTTCCATGCCATCGAGGTCATGGCTTGCCCCGGCGGTTGCGTAGGTGGCGCTGGCCAGCCCTACCACCACGGCGACTTCTCCAAGGTTGAGAAACGTCTGCAGGCTGTGTACGAGGAAGATGCATCCAAGCCCATCCGCAAATCCCACGAGAATCCCTACATTCAGGAACTCTACAAAGAGTACTTGGGCGAACCTTGTGGCGAGAAGGCACATCATCTGCTTCACACTCACTACTTTGATAAGTCAGAAAAGAATTTTGGACTCTAATAAACCGAGAAAGCTATGTGTAAGTTTGAATTAAACGAAAGAAACAAGCAGGTCATCATTGACGTCTGCAATGAAAACGGCAACCTCGCCTCAAATGTTATCCATGTGCTCCATGGTGTGCAGGGCAAACTCGGCTACCTCCCCGCTGAGGTACAGGAGTTCGTGGCCAAACAGCTCAGAATGCCTGTGGCCAAGGTTTTCGGCATCGTATCCTTCTATTCCTTCTTCACCATGACCCCCAAGGGCAAATATCCTATCGACATCTGCCTGGGTACTGCCTGCCACGTGCGCGGTAGCGACAAACTCCTTGAGGAGTTCAAGCGCCAGCTGGGCATCGGCGAAGGTCAGACCACTGCCGACGGCAAGTTCTCTCTCAACACCCTCCGCTGTGTCGGTGCTTGCAGCTTGGCTCCCGTGGCCATGATTGGCGAGAAGGTCTACGGCCGACTCACCCCCAACATGGTGTCCGGCATCATTGCCGAATATGCTGAATAATAGTTATCTGGCATAAATAAAAGAGGTCGCTTTCGGGCGACCTCTTTTTATTTTATGATTGGAATTATTATCTCTTCGTGATGGCAAGTTTGAAGATGGAATACAGTCCTGCCGAGGCTAAGGCACATCCCAATCCAGAATAAAAGAAAGCAAAAAAGCTGTTGGGGATACTTCCTATATGGCGGAGGACAATTCCCAGCGTCATCATAAACGCGATAATGAGATATCCTTTGAGAGTGAGGAACTTATAAATAGGAGCTTTTTCTTGCTCCATAGCCCGGATGCGCTTGGTGTTTTTGCTGATGACGCGAAAAAACATAGTGCCGAATAGCGCAAAGACTATCAGGCCATAGAGCCAGACCCATGTGCCGTTTTCAATGGCCGAAATAATGCCGATGCGGGCAATGTTTATGCCTGCGGCTGTCCATACAAGGCCATTCGTCAAAATCAGCCAGTGTTTTTTTACCATAATTCTTAGTCGTAAAGTAGGGTGACTTCTTTGCCCATAGCTCGGAGGTTGGCGGCAAGACTTTCTACCAATTTAAGTTTCATTGTAATGTCAATCTCCAAACCTTGATGGGCTTCGTTAACACTTTGGCCTACAAAGAAATGCACATGAGTGGAACGCTCAAACAGCATGTCTGCTAGGCGCGACGCACCATCGTCCTTCTCAAAATACTTGGGTGTCAAGTCGGAAATGGAAAGATACTTGCGAGAAATCTCCAACAGTCGGCGCAATGTGATAACGCCCTCGGTCACCAAGTCGATACCATCTATAATACCGGTAGGCGGAATGGTGGGGTCGCTATATTCTAGCGAAGGTTTCACTCGTTTGCCTAACTGGCGAGCTAGAATCTTTGAACTGGTACCCCCGCACACAACTTTGTAGCCGTCGCCTTCCATAAAGCGGCGCACATGCTCTTCGTCTTGTTCTTTATTTACCGGAGGACCAACCATCACGCTCACATCCATACGTTTACGGATGCGAACTGCTGCCACCGTAGTGTCGTCGCTAGGTTCGCCTTCATAAATCTCGTTGCAAGCCGTGGCCAGCACGCAGGCTGCCGCACGGGCTGTCAGATCATCCGTCAAATGGTGGTTGAGATATTCCTTGATTACCTCGCGGGGCCAGCCGAAATTAAGCACTCGGCCGATGCCGGCATGCACTGTTCCGTCGCTCATCACCATCACAATATCGCCCTCAGTCAGGGACAACACACTCTTATACACCGTCTTACCGCAAACATCCAGCTCCTCTCTTTCGAAATCAATAGCCTTGCCGTTGTGGTAATAAATAGCCTCGGGATTGTCAAATTCAAACAGATAGCCCTTGCCTTGGCGGTTGACATGGATGACTGAAAAAGTGGAATAGGCCACGCCTCTTTCATGGCACACGGGCAGTGTCTCGATAATTGTCTGCACACACTCGGTAATGTCGATTTCGTTCGCCACCATGGTGCAGAGAATCTTTGACGTAAGTGTAGATAAGATGCTGGCTTTCACACCGCTGCCAAGTCCGTCGGCAAGAACCAAAGTGGTGTACTCGCCATTCACGCAACTCTCCACATGGTCGCCACATAACTCTTCGCCAACATGGTTCAGCGAGGTATAGCCGGTCTCAAGACATAGTTCCATAGCGCTACTCCTTTTCGGTCTCTTGTTGCAACATCTTCTTCAAGTTCAGCAGCGCCACCTTGGTTTCCGCGGTTGTCTCGCCCAGAAGCGACGCAATCTCTTGAGCCACACGCATCTGCTTCATAATCACCTTATCGGTAGTTTCCAGCGTCTCATGGCGCAGGTGTTCCAACTTCTTCTCGTAGTTCACCTCCTCGGTCACATCCTTCATCTGGCCGAAAATCAGCTTGTTCTCCTCCATGTTGCAGATGGTGATATCCACATAACGCTGCGTGGAGCGGATAAACTGCTTGTGAACCTCTACATTATGTTTTTGTGTATAGGCAAGATAGAAATCAAGGGGCGAGAAAAAGTCGTTCAGCGGCTGCGGGGTGAGACTTTCGGGATTGCCGCCCATGCCCAGCATGTCCATAGCCGTTGCGTTGGCATCCACAATCTCCATGTCGCTGTTCACGATGATGATGCCCTCAGGGCTCTTGTGCACTACGGCCACGGCCAGCGACTCGGCCTTCTTGCGCATATAAGGCAGGCACATCTCGATATCGGCATAACCGTTAATCACGGCCCATGCCTTGCCGCGGCAACTGCGATAACCGCACACACCGCAGTTCAGCTCATCGGCTGGCGACATCTTGCCGGTGCGTTGCAGCACCTCTTCAATCTCTTTGTCAGTCACCTTGCGACTGCGGTTAGTCACTCTCGGGTGCTCGCATTGGAATTCAACATCCGTTGTTTCGGGCTGAGTTGCAGTGGGATACAATTCCTTCTCATTGTCAACATAGTCCAACAGCTCCACCTTGGCCTTGGTGATGCCACCTATGGGCAGCACGGCGCAAGGGCCATTCACGCAACCATCAGGGCAGATGTTAATCTCCATAAACACACCCTCGTAGTTCTCAATATTCTCCAGCACCTCCATGCAGCGCTTGGGGCCGTCCACGGTCATATATCTGTAGCCCTCAGGCAGTTTGGTGAATGAGCGTATGATACCTTCGGTCACGGGATACCCCTTGGCCTTGTAGTCGATGGCTGCGGGGGCAGAAGAATCCTCGGCACTGTTGGCAATCACCGTCTTCAAGTCAACCGGGCATTTCTCATCCATCATCTCGCTGAAAGTAATCACGGCGGAAATCTCGCCGGACTCAGCGGCCTCGCGTTTCTTGGCCAGGCAGGGGCCGAAGAACACCACCTCGGCATCGGGGTGCTCAGCGTGAATCAGTTTGGCATGTGCCACCATGGGCGAAACCACGGGGGCGAGGTAGGGGAGGGCCTGGGGGAAATATTCCTGAATCAGGCGGCATGCCGAGGGGCAAGCCGAAGTGATAAAGTTCTTGTACTCACCAGATTTCAGCAGGCGGTCGTACTCCCGGGTGACCCATTCAGCGCCGCGGGCGGTCTCCTCAGCATCGTAGAAACCCATCTGCTTCAGCGCTCCGCGCAGCGGGGCAAAACTCTTCAGCCCCAGGCACGAAACAAAGGAAGGTGCCACACTGGCAATCACTTTCTGTCCGTTGCGTAACATATTGAGCACGCGGTCGAAATCGCCGTGTACAATCTTTGCATTCTGCGGGCATACATGCATACAGCGGCCGCAGAGGATGCAGCGGTCGTCGATAATCTGGGCATATTGGTTGGCGAAGCTGATGGCCTTCACCGGGCATTCGCGCAAGCAGCGGAAGCAGTCCTTGCACTTCACGCGCTTGAAATCTAGAAACTGAGATATAGCCATGTTTGTGGGCTTAAGTTTGTTGTCGGCGATTGGAGTTATCGCCGGAATCAGTGAAAACAGCCGGATGTTATTGGCCGACTACAGCAGGGGCAGGATTTCTTTTTCGAAAAGGGCCTCAACGTTCTGGCCGTTAACATTGTGGAGCATCAAGCCATCCTCGGTGATGGAGACGCTGGGGTTTTCAACCACCTTGACGTCGCCCAACTCTTCAGCGGCAACCGAAACGCCTTTGGCGCAATGACCCAGGCAGAAACTGGCTTCCAGCTCTACTTTGTCCTCCAGTTGGTGCTTCTTCAGGATGTTCTTCATGGCCTCGATCACGTCGTAGGAACCTTTCAAATGGCATGAACTGCCGACGCATACTTTGATAATCATATTATTATATTATTATTTGTACAAATTAATAAAATGCAAATATACATAAAAAAATTGATATTTGCGAAAAAAAATTCACTTTGCGGCCAAACCTCTGCCGGAGCAGCCCAAGCGTCACCCCACCTTACCTCCGCTCTACCTCCGTTCCTTATCCTATATTTATTCTATATTTATACCTTATTTATCCTATATATAATAGTATAAATATAGGATAACTATAGTATAAATAAGGTATAAGTGGCGGAGGAAGGGCGGGGGAAGGCAAAAAAGTAAAGGCTGCCCTTGCGGACAGCCTTTGAGTAAAGGCAAAATAATGGGCGATTATGCACCGATTTTTGCTTTATAAGCAGCAGCGTCGAGGAGACCCTCGATGTCGGCCATGTTAGCGGGCTTAACCTTGATGATCCAGCCTGCGCCGTAAGGATCGTTGTTGATAGCGCTAGCGTCCTCGAGAGCGGTGTTGAACTCAACAACCTCAGAGGTTACGGGCATGAGAAGATCAGCAACGGTCTTCACAGCCTCAACGCTACCGAAAGCCTCGCCACCTTCGATGGTGTCGCCTTCGCAATCAACGTCAACAAAAACGATGTCGCCGAGCTCGTGCTGAGCGTAGTCGGTGATACCTACATAAGCAAATTCGCCTTCAATGCGTACCCATTCGTCGTCCTGGGTGTACTTCAGATTTTCAGGAATGTTCATTGTGTATTACTTAATTAAGTGTTATAAATTGTTTATTTAATTGTTTGCAAAATTACACATTTTCATTCAAACAACAAAATTTTTTTTCAAATGTTAGTTTTTTTTTGTAATTTTGCGGTATCAAAAACCGGCTGAGATTGTTTGAAAATTGTAAATTATTTGCTTATTCTCAGTCCGTTCCAAGATTTTTTTGTTGAACCTATTTTTTTCAAAAAACACTAAGCACACACGCTAGCGATATGTATAGCAAAGCAGAATTAGAAGCCAAGGCTCATATTGAACTCATCAATATTGCCAAAGAATTGAGTATTGCCAATGCGGAAAGGTTGGAACCTCAGGATCTCATTTATAAAATCATCGGACTGCAGTCTGAGAATCCCAATGCGATAACCAAAGAGCAGGAAGAAAAGAAAAAGGCCAAGGCCGCCGAGACCGCACGCCCCAAGCGCACCCGCATCAAACCTATGCCTATCGCTGAGTCGGCCAGAAACAACCCCGAATTGCACAAGCGCGGCCGCAAAGCCCCGGTCGACAATACCCCGGCTGAGGAGAAGAAAGACTCTTTCTCGGTTGCTGACAGCGACCCCCTGGGCTTCAATATCGAAGTGCCGGAAATCCCCACCATTCCCGATGTAGTCAGCCCTTCCGGCAAATTCATCCGCGTGAAGGAGGAAGAAGCTCCTGCCGCCCCGGCTGCCGAAGATGTTTCTACTGAGGAGACCAAGAAGCGCCGTGGCCGCCCCAAGAAGGCTGCCGCTGATGCAGCTGAGGCCAAACCCGCCAAGAAGACCGCCGCCAAGGATGCCGAGGCACAGCCCGAGGCTCCTACCGACGCCGAGAAGCCCGAGGAAGTGAAGGCCGAGACTCCCGCCGTGGAAACTCCCGCAGCAGAAAATGCTGAGGCTGTGGTAGCTACAAAAAAACATCGCGAGCATATCCATCAGGAACCCGTGGCCGCTGCGCAAGCCGAAGGCGACGATAGCGCTGCCCCCAGCAGCGAAGGCGAAGCCCAGCCTGCCGAAGCCCCCAAGGAGAATGCCGAGGGCTACCGCCGCGAACGCTTCAATAAGTTCGACCGCAAAAATCGTAAATTTAATAAGTATCAAGATAATAATGCCGAGCAGTCGGCCGAAGAGGCTCGCCCCAAACCCGTGTATCCTTTTGATACCGAGGGCGTGGTGGACTGCGAAGGTGTGCTTGAGCTGGCACCCGATGGTTTCGGCTTCTTGCGCTCATCCGACTACAACTATCTTGCCTCCCCCGACGATGTATATGTTTCCGCCCAGATAGTCCATTCCTATGGCCTGCGCTCCGGCGACACCGTCCATGGCCGTGTGCGTCCTCCAAAGGAGAACGACCGCTTCTTTGTCTTGGTCAAGATTCTTGATATCAATGGCTTGTCGCCCGACCGCATCCGCGACCGCATCCCCTTTGAGTCGCTCACCCCGCTCTTCCCGGATGAGAAATTCAAGCTGACCGGCCACCCCAGCGAGACCCGCTCCACCCGCATCATCGACATGTTTACCCCCATCGGAAAGGGTCAGCGCGGCCTCATCGTGGCTCAGCCCAAGACCGGTAAGACCACCTTGCTCAAAGAGGTTGCCAACGCTATCGCCTACAACCATCCCGAGGTCTACCTCATGGTGCTGCTGATTGATGAGCGCCCCGAGGAGGTCACCGACATGCAGCGCAGTGTCAAGGCTGAGGTTATCGCCTCCACCTTCGACGAGCCCGCCGACCGCCATGTGAGAATTGCCAACATCGTGCTTGAGAAGGCCAAGCGCATGACCGAGTGTGGCCACGACGTTGTCATCGTGCTTGACTCCATCACCCGCCTGGCTCGTGCCTACAACACCGTGCAGCCTGCCTCCGGCAAGGTGCTCTCCGGTGGTGTCGAGGCCAATGCCCTCCAGAAGCCCAAGCGCTTCTTTGGTGCCGCACGTAATATTGAAGACGGCGGTTCCCTCACCATCATCGCCACCGCTCTCACCGAGACCGGCAGCAAGATGGATGACGTTATCTTTGAGGAATTTAAGGGTACAGGTAATATGGAGCTCCAGCTGGACAGAAAGCTCTCCAACAAGCGCATCTATCCTGCCATCGACCTGGCTGCTTCCAGCACCCGCCGCGATGATCTCTTGGTCCCCAAGAACATGCTCTCGCGCATCCTGGCCCTGCGCAACTTGCTGACCGACATGACCCCCGTGGAGTCGATGGAATTCTTACTCAAGAACATGGCCAACACAAGATCCAACGAGGAATTCCTCTTTACAATGGATAAATAATTTTAATGTATAATAATGATGAGTGGGCAAGCCTTTGTCCACTCATTGTTTAAACCCCAGATACAATGAAGCGCGGATTTGGTAGCGACAATCACTCGGGCATCAGCCCCGAAATACTTGAGGCCATTGCCTCGGCAAATGTAGAACACGCTGTGGCATACGGCGATGACGAATATTCGCAGCGCACAGAAGAACTCTTCCGTCAGACTTTCGGCCCCCAGGCCAAGGTGTATTTTGTTTTCAACGGCACCGGCGCCAATGTGCTCTGCATCGATGCCATGTGCCGCTCGCACCATGCCGTAGTCTGCTCCGACACTGCCCATATCCATGTCGACGAATGCGGTGCGCCTCAGCGCATTGTGGGCTGCAAACTGCTCACCGTGCCCACCCCCGATGGCAAGCTTACCCCCGAGTTGGTCAAAACCCAACTTCACGGCTTCGGCTTCGAGCACCACTCCCAGCCTCGCGCCATCAGCATTGCCCAGTCTACCGAGTTGGGCACCCTCTACACCCTTGACGAGGTTCGCGCCCTGGCCGATCTGGCACACAGCTACAACATGTACCTCCACATGGATGGTGCGCGCCTGGCCAATGCTGCCGTGGCTTTGGGCTGCACTTTCAAGGAGATGACCACCGACTGCGGTGTCGACTGCCTCTCATTTGGCGGCACCAAGAACGGTATGCTCATGGGCGAAAGCTGTGTGATTCTCAACCCCACGCTGGATGTTGACATGCGCTACCGCCGCAAGCAGATGTCGCAGCTCTGCAGCAAAATGCGCTTCATTGCCGCCCAGTTCGAGGCTTACCTCACCACCGACCTCTGGCGTCGCAATGCCGAGCACAGCAACCGC
Organism: Bacteroidales bacterium; assembly: GCA_045597945.1. GTDB lineage: Bacteria > Bacteroidota > Bacteroidia > Bacteroidales > P3 > Colimorpha. Next base: position 15,313 of record JAZLLD010000055.1, on the reverse strand, counting down.
ATGGCGCAGCTGCTCTACAAGGCCTTGCAGGATGTGCCGCAGGCCAAGGTCATGTACCCTGTGCAGGTCAACAGCGTCTTTGTGCAGCTGCCTCGCGAGGTGTGGACCAGCCTGCTTGACGACTATTTCTTCTACGACTGGGATGAGGCCGCCAATGTGGTCCGCTGGATGTGTTCCTTCGACACCCAGGAAGACGATATCAACAACTTCGTGGCTGCGTTGAAGAAACGTTTATAGTATTGTACACTACAATTTTAAATAACTATAGTTAAACCAAAAAATTAATAAGCAATGGTCTCTAATAAAGCTATCCAGCGCTATCGTTTGCTCGACAAATGTTTCCGCGACATCTCGCGTGATTATACCCTTGCCGACCTCTTGGAAGAGGTTAACCGCGGCCTTAGCGAGACTGCCAATCCAAAGCCCGTGGGCGAGCGCCAGCTCTATGTGGACATTGCCTATATGCGGTCGCCAGATGGTTTGGATGCCGAGATCGACACTTTCCGCATCATCCGCCCCGATGAGCACGGCCACAACCGCCCCTACACGGCCTACCGCTACCACGACCCCAGTTTCAGTATCGACCACATGCCGCTGACAACCAAGCAGGTGGTCTGCATTACCTCGGCCATGGAATGTCTCGACGTTATCATGGGGCTGCCCCAGATTGCGTGGATTCAGGAGTCGTTCAACGGCATGAGCGCCATTTCCAAACACAAAAGCAATGTGCCTCGCATCCAGCTGGATGTCAACCCCGACTTAGGCGGTCCCCGTGCCATGGAGGTCTACAAGCATTTCGAGCAGATTTTCACAGCCATCCAAGACCACCAGCCGCTGACCATTGAATATGGCTGTTTCAAGCGCGGACATTGCACATATCACTTCCATCCGTGCTATTTCAAGCAGTTCCGCGGCTTCTGGTATGCTTTCGGTGTCACGACCGAGAAACCTAATGAAATCCAGACCATTGCCATGGACCGCATCCAGGCCATCAAGCCCTGCACCGACCCTTATATCAATGCCAATTTCGACCCGGAGTCTTATTTTGAGGATTTCATCGGTGTCATTAACACTCCCAACCCTCCGGAAGATATTCATCTGCAATTTGTTGGTTGGGCTGCGCCATATGTTGAAAACTGTCCGCTGCATGGTTCGCAGAAAGCCAAATGGATTGAAGTGGATGGCGAGAGAGTGCTTGACGTGAAACTAAATGTCAAAGTCAACCAGGAACTTGAGGGCTCTCTCCTGTACTACTGCGATTGCTGCCGTGTGCTCAGCCCCGACACCCTGATCGAACGCCATAAAGCACATATTGTCAATGCAATGAAACTCAATGGCCTCGGCTGATAAATCATCACTTGGTCTCAAACTATGCTTTCAAAGTTGTGCGACATAAAAAAACATCTCCGAAGAACTCGGAGATGTTTAGGCTATTTTTTTCAAACACGCACCTTGTATAGCCTCTAGTAAGAAAAATCTATATGTAGGATGTTCCTATCTTTTTTCTGATTGCAAAGATAAAACCTACATGTGCATATTTACTGCACCACTCTCAACATCCGCCCTCGCAGAGCACATGAAGCAATGCATACTTAATTGAATACAAATAGATTGTGATATCAGAAAAAAAAGTAAAAAAAAATGCAGACAACTGAAAAAATAACTTGCAAAAAATCATTTTAAATTCAAAAAAAATGCAGATTTCTGCATCAATCCACCCAAGCTACCGCCCTCAAAAAACAACTATCCCAACACCCTCACTCCATCAACTTCATTAACTCCATCAATTCCATCAACTCCTCCAACTTTCCTCCCCAAACCACCTATAATTTTGCATTATTAATTCTTAAATATTAATTAAATTCTATTGTTCCAAATATTTTTCGTATATTTGCACAAAAGAAAAATAATACTAATTTAATACATATATTTGATATGCAAAGAGATACTCAAATTTTCGATCTCATTCAGAAAGAAAGAGAACGTCAGACCAAGGGCATCGAGCTCATTGCCTCTGAGAACTTTGTAAGTGAACAGGTCATGGAAGCTATGGGTTCCGTAATGACCAACAAATATGCCGAGGGCTACTCCGGAAAGCGTTACTATGGCGGCTGCCAGATCGTTGACCAGAGCGAAACCATCGCTATCGAGCGCGCTAAGCAGCTCTATGGCGCTTGCTGGGCAAACGTTCAGCCCCACAGCGGTGCACAGGCTAACATGGCAGTCTTCCTGGCTTGCCTCAACGCTGGCGACACCTTCATGGGCATGGACCTCAACCACGGCGGTCACCTCAGCCACGGTTCCCCCGTCAACTTCTCCGGCCTCAACTACAAAGTTGTTGGTTATCAGGTGAAGGAAGAGACCGGTATGGTCGACTACGAAGACATGGAGAAGAAAGCTCTCGAGCATCACCCCAAGCTGATCATCGGTGGCGGTTCCGCTTACAGCCGCGACTGGGATTGGGCTAAGATGCGTGAGATCGCTGACAAGATCGGCGCTATCCTCATGGGCGACATCAGCCACCCCTCCGGCCTCATCGCTAAGGGCTATCTGAACAACGCAGTTAAATACTGCCACATCGTCACCACCACCACCCACAAGACCCTCCGCGGACCTCGTGGCGGTATGATCCTCATGGGTCAGGATTTCGACAATCCTTGGGGCAAGACCACTCCTAAGGGCGAAATCAAGAAGATGTCTGCTCTCCTCGACAGCGCAGTGTTCCCCGGCACCCAGGGCGGTCCCCTCGAGCACGTCATCGCTGCTAAGGCTGTTGCTTTCGGCGAGGCTCTTACCGACAGCTACGACCAGTACATCCAGCAGGTTATGAAGAACGCCAAGGTCATGTGCGAGTGCTTCATGGAGAAGGGCTACAAAGTTATCTCCAACGGTACCGACAACCACCTCATGCTGGTTGACCTCCGCACCAAGTTCCCCGAGATGACCGGTAAGGAAGCTGAGAATGCTCTCGTTGCTGCCGACATCACCATCAACAAGAACATGGTTCCCTTCGACAGCCGCAGCGCCTTCAAGACCTCCGGTCTCCGCGTTGGTACCCCCGCTATCACCACCCGTGGCCTGAAAGAGAACGAGATGCCCGAGGTTGTCAACCTGATCGACACCGTGCTCTGCAACCCCACCGAGGACACCATCGCAAAGGTACGCGCTACCGTCAACGAGATGATGCAGAACCGTCCTCTCTTCGCTTGGTAGTAGATTCTGGGGTCAACAGACTCCAAAACATATCCAAAAAGGAAGCCCTGAGATTTCGGGGCTTCCTTTTTTGCGATTATCCGCATATCGGCGACAAATGTGCGACCCGCCAACGAGTTTGCTTAGTTGTTTAGTGGCAGAATCACTCATTGTGTCGGATTTGCATTCTAGATATAGAACCAAGATTCTATATCTGCGTCAAAACCTCTGGTATTGAATGTTCGTGACAGATTGGCTATTTAATACCTGTTATTCAAATGGTAACAAACTAGTATTCGCACTATCAATAGCTGTCCGCCACATCAATATGACCATAAATCTAGAATATAGAATCGCATAACACATTGATTACACACAAATGTGCATAGTGTTGCAAAAATCCATTCTAGATTCTATATTTTAGGGGTATCATACATTCTTTGTCCACCCCCTGAGGATCCGCTCCCCAGAGTGGTTGATTTCTCCGCTACGCTATCGAAGGCTGCCTGTGACAGCCTTCTTCACCCCGTAGAATCAACGGAGCTACAACGGAGTTACAGCGTACCAACACGTTTATAGGTAATGAGCATAACTGCTTGGTAGTTTAGTGGCTGAAGAATAAAAAAAATACTCCAATCGATCATAAAACCGGAGTGGCAGCCATTCTACATTTTATATTCCCATCATCCGCCAAGAAGGGTAGGGGTGGACTCCCGCTGAAACAATTTGCAGAAAGAATTATTTGCAACAAAATCAACAAAGATATTCGCTAATACGAAAAAAATTCGTATCTTTGCAATTGGAATATATATATAATAACATTATTAATTATTGAATACAAACAAGAAGAAGTAAAGTACAAATAGTTTAAAAATAAACATATAGCAGCATCAGACTATCATTGTGGTCGTCACGAAAGTAAGCGTAGGAAACTTAATCTCTCTGATATTTACCACATCAATGATGGTTGGCTTTACCACATATAGCGTGGAATAATCAAAGCCAGCAATCCTTCAATGTTGATAGAACGATGACTTGCACCCTTATAGGGTCAAGCATCAATCTTATTGAAGGAGAGGCCAGAGAATTCCTACGCTTACGCCTCAGACGACCGTAAGAGGGCTTGCACCCTTTTTTGTTGCCCTGATGCGAAAGCCATACATAATTTGATCAGATAGTTCCACACCCGATGCTGGAAAATATCTGAAAGTATGGCAAAGAAAACACAGCTTGGCTATCAGGAGATAGAACAAAGACTCAAATGTTTCAAAGACAATACTGTGGCAGCCGACGATGTTCCATTTCGGCTGCTCTATAGTTTTGGCAAGACCGATGCCGACATCCGCCGCTGGCGAGAGGGCAAAGGAGTGGTGAAAAGCTACGACGGTCTGCTAATCAAAAACTTAATCGCCTACCGCACCTCAACGGCCAAGGATATGACTGCCGAACTGGAGCAGATGAAAGCCGACACCAGGGTGCTGGCCGCCAAACCAAAGATAGCCATGGTGAGCGACGGCGAGACCATGCTAGCCTACGACCTGCGCGAGAACGACACCTACGAGAATCGACTGGCTGGCCTATGCTACGATTTCAATTTCTTTTATCCCTTGGCCGATGTGGAGCGGGTGCATAATGTGGAGGAAAGTCCCGCCGATGTGAAGGCAGCCGAAAAGCTTGCCAAGCTGCACGATGAGATACGTGCCTTCAATGAGTTTACGAGCGACACCGACCTCCACGACCTCAATATATTCATCTCCAGGCTTTTGTTCTGCTACTTTGCCGAAGATACCGGCATCTTCCCCGACAACCTTTTCACCAACAGTATCAAGAGCTATACGCTGGAAGATGGTAGCGACCTGAGTGATTATCTGTCTGAGGCTTTTGCCATTATGGACATCCCGGAGAAGAGTCGCACCAAAGAAACCAAAGCTGTGGTAAAGCATTTCCCCTATGTCAATGGCGGACTGTTCAGCCATCCTATTCAGATTCCGAAACTTAGCCGCCGGGCTCGCAAGATTATGGTGGACTGCGGCAGCCTGGACTGGAAAGAAATCAACCCCGATATCTTTGGCAGCATGATACAGGCCGTAGTCAACCCCGAAGTGAGAGCCAACCAGGGAATGCACTATACCAGTGTGCCTAACATCCTGAAGGTGATTAATCCGCTGTTTATGGATGAGTTGCAAGAAGAATTTAAAAAGATAAAAGATGTACATAGCGGCATCAAAGAGCGCAGAGATTTGGGCATCAGTAGCGGCAATCAGTATGAGCAAGAATGTAAGCCCGTGATGCAGAGTTGCCAAAAACTGCTGAAGCGTATGAGCAAGATGAAATTCTTCGACCCCGCATGTGGCAGTGGCAATTTCTTGATTATCACCTACAAGCGGTTGAGATTGCTGGAGATGGAAATCTTGAAGCTGATGCAAGAATGCACTATCCAATATGGTTTGCTGACGCAGATGGATTCATCGGTCATTACATTGCAGCAGTTCTATGGCATAGAGTTGCAGGACTTTCCGCATGAGATGACCATGCTGTCGCTATGGTTGGCACAGCATCAGATGAATAGGAAGTTGATGAAAGACTTTGGCATCAACACCCATGCGCTGCCTCTGCAAAACATCACCCAAATCAGACTTGGCAATGCGTGTCGTATGGATTGGAACGAAGTCTGCCCCCATACCAAAGATGAAGAAGTGTTTGTGTTTGGCAATCCGCCGTATTTGGGTGTTAGCTTACAAACATCAGAACAAAAAAACGACATGAAAGTGTCCATTGGTAAATATAAAGGATACAAAAAAATAGATTATATTGGTGTTTGGTTTATTAAAGGTGCTGAATATATCAAAAAGACTAAATCAAAATGTGCTTTTGTGAGTACTAATTCAATTTGTCAAGGGGAGATGGTTGAACCATTATGGACGGCAATATATAAATCTGGTGTAAATATTGATTTTGCATATACTTCATTTAAATGGAGAAATAATGCAAGAAAAAATGCTGCTGTTATATGTGTAATTGTTGGGCTTTCTTGCGTCAATAAACAAAAGGTTTTGTTTGTGGGTAATGAAAAAAGATATGCAAATTCAATATCGCCATATTTAACAGACGGTGCGCAACTTGTAGTGTTTAAACAAACAAAACCTATATCAAGTTTGCCTATTATCATAAGAGGGTGTATGCCTTATGATGGTGGTAATTTAATATTGTCATTGAGCGAAAAAGACGAACTTATAAATGAGATAGGCAATGATAAGTATATTAAAGAATTATATAGTGCGGCGGATTATATAAAAGGAAATATAAGATATTGTTTGTGGATCTCAGATGAAGATGAAAAAGATGCATTAAAATATTCGTTTATTTATGAAAGAGTTGAAAAAACAAAAAAAATGAGATTGTCTAGTTCTGATGAGGGAGCTAATGCCCTTGCGGTGAAACCTTATCAATTTAGAGAATTCATTTCTTGTGATGACTGTACGCTTGTGATTCCGTCTACTTCATCTGAAAATAGATTGTATATCCCAATGGGATACGCTAATACTCAGATGGTTGTTACAAATGCCATGTATATGATTCAATCTTGTCCTATCTGGGTGTTCGGAGTGTGTACATCATTAATGAGTATGGTATGGATGAAGACAATTGGAGGAAAGTTGAAGACTGATTATCGATATACTAGCCTCTGTTACAACTCCTTCCCATTTCCCAAACTGACCGAAACGAAGAAGAAAGAGATTGAAGCGGCAGCTGAGGAGGTGTTGCTGACACGCGAGGACTATCCTGGCGCAACTCTTGCCGATCTTTACGACCCCGACAAGATGCCCGAGCCATTGCGTGAGGCTCACCAGAAGTTGGACGATGTGGTGGAGAGCTGCTATCCGGGCTATCCGTTTGCCAACGATGAGGCCAGACTGGAGTGCCTCTTCAAACTATATGAAAAAATGACCAAAGCTAAGAAATGATATTATGAAAGATAATCTGACTATACAAGTGAACTATTCGCAAAAAGGGAGCAGCAGTTTGACCAACGAACTGGGTATGCGCGAGATGCAGGCCAAGGCCTACGCCCAGCGCAACGAACGTTTTCTGCTAATCAAAGCGCCCCCCGCCAGCGGCAAGAGTCGCGCACTGATGTTTATAGCTTTGGACAAGCTGAGAAATCAGGGGCTGAAAAAGGTGGTGGTGGCTGTGCCGGAAAAGAGTATTGGTCGCTCGTTTAAAGATACGCAACTAACAGATTTTGGCTTCTTTGACGATTGGAAAGTGAAGCCATACTTTAATCTATGCGATGTAGAGAATGAGACCGACAAGGCCGGCCGATTCTGCGAGTTTATGCGCGATGATTGCCAAGAGAGGATTTTGATATGCGCTCATGCCACGCTGCGCAACGGTATGAAGATGATAGACGATAATCGGTTTGACAACTGTTTATTGGCCATAGATGAGTTCCACCACACGAGTGCCGATGCTGAAAGCGGATTGGGCGAGATTGTGAGAAGGGTGATGAACAATTCGACGGCGCATATCGTGGCCATGACTGGTTCGTATTTCCGAGGCGACGGTGTGCCTGTGCTGCGGGCAGAGGACGAGGCCAGATTTACCCCGGTGACATACAACTACTATCAGCAGTTGAACGGCTATAAATATTTGAAAAACTTGGTTTTGGGCTATCATTTCTATTCGGGTTCGTATTTGGACCATATAGGCGAGGTGCTTGACACTACGAAGAAGACTATCATCCATATTCCGAGTGTGAATAGCCGAGCCAGCACGGGGTCGAAATATCAAGAGGTGGCCGACATTATGGCCTATATAGGTACGGAGGTGAGGAGGGATAATGGTATTTACGAGATGCGAACACCTGACGGCAGGGTGCTGAAAGTGGCTGACTTGGTGGAAGATGCGCCAGAGGTGAGGAATCATGTGTATGGCTATCTGCAAAACATGACCCGGGCTGAGGACATGGACATCATTATTGCCCTAGGAACTGCCAAAGAGGGTTTCGACTGGGCATGGTGTGAGATGTGTCTGACCATAGGCGTGAGGGGTTCGCTGACAGAGATTGTGCAGATTATCGGAAGGTGCACACGCGACTGCGAAGGCAAGAGCACAGCAAGGTTTGTGAATATGATTGCCATGCCTGATGCCGAACAGCCGGATGTGAAGGTGGCGGTGAACGACTTTTTGAAAGCTATCACAGCGTCGCTGCTTATGGAGCAAGTGATGGCACCACAGTGGCATTTCCATACTAAGCTAGAAGGTATTAAGGTGCTGGAAGGTATGGACGTGGTAAGGACGGTAGTGGTTGAAGGATTGAAGCCGCTGGGAAGCGTGAAGGCTAAGCAAATTGTGGATGAGCAACTGGATGACCTGACGGCTACAATATTGCAGGATGTGCATATACAGAAGGCCATCAGTGGGAACACTACCGCAGAGACGATAACTAAGGTGTTGATTCCTAAGATTGTGAGGGAGACATACCCTGAGCTGACGGATGATGATGTGGAAGCCGTGTCGCATAGGACAATGCTGAATATTCTGTTCAAGAGCAATGAGGTGGTGGATAAGGACGGCAATGCCATTGATGTGAGCAAATTTGGTAATGGCGAGGACACGGAAAGCGAAGGCAACAGATTCCTGAAACTGACGAACCGAATGATTGACTTGAGCAAGCTGCATATCAACTTGATAGAGTCTATCAATCCATTCCAGCGGGCATACGAGATTGTGTCGAAGAATGTGGATGCCGAGGTGCTGAGAGTGATTCAGGACACCTTGGCAGAGATGAAGATAGATATGACGATGGAGCAGGCCGTGATGTTGTTTCAAGGACCTTATAAGAAATATTTGGAAGAGCATGATGGCCAAAAGCCATCGGCTGACGACCCCGACCCCAAGGTGAGGGAGTTGGCGGCAGCCTTCCAGAAACTTGTAAACTTGAAGTTGAGAAGATTGAAGGGGTTGGACTATAATGATGAATTGTAATGGATTGGCCGAAAGAATTGTTGGAAATATTTGACGATCCGCTGCTGGCGGATGTGAAGTTGAAGCCGCAACCGATGACGGCTGACGACCGCAAGGTGCAGAAGTTGCAGGAGGTGGCAGACTGGATTGCAGCGCATGGAAGAGAGCCACAAGCCAACGGCGACTTGGCTGAGAAGATGCTGTGCAGAGCATTGGCGGCTTTGCGCAAAGAAAAAGAATTGTTGGAACCTTACGACACGAGTAATATTTTGTAGATATGAATCTAGACGACATTTTGAACGATCCGCTATTGGAAATAGACGAAACTATGGCTAGCCTATTTGATGTTCCGGAAGATATGCAGAAGGCTAAGTCGGCAAAAAAGAAGGCTGACCATGTGGCACAAAGAGTTCGTTGTGAGAACTTTGAGGATTATGAGCCTTTGTTTGCCAAAGTAAGGCAGGAGCTGAAGGATGGGAAGCGCATTTTGCTGAAGTCGGGAAAATCGGAGAATTTCTCAGAGGGCAATTTCTATGTGGTTGACGGAACTATTGTTTATTTGGAACGAATAGGCGAGTATTCAAAAGGTTCGAATGGTATGCGAAATGCTAGGACACGGTGTATTTATGAGAATGGAACAGAGCAAGATGAATATTTGTCGACACTGAGAAAGAATGTGTCGCTGAACGGCTATATTATTACCCAGACAGAAGAAGAGCAAAGCGATTCGCTTACAAAGAATTCTGAATTGACAAAAAGTGACGAGATTACGGGGTACATATATGTGCTGAAATCGCTGTCGGAAGATGCGGCCATTGCTAGTCAGGCAGATTTATATAAGATAGGATTTACTACCAATACTGTGGAGGAAAGGATTGCCAATGCTGAGAATGATCCTACATATCTGATGGCTGGTGTGGAGGTTGTGGCTACATATAAGGTGGTGAATATGAATTCGCATACGCTTGAAAATCTGATACATCAGGTGTTAGAGGAAGCTAGATTTCATGTAAGAGTTAAGGACACGAAAGGTGTGGAGCATGAACCTAAGGAATGGTATGTGGTGCCGCTGAAGGTGATAAACTTGATTGTGAAGAAGATTGTGGATAGGAGTATAGTGAACTATATGTATAACAGCAAATTGCAGTGTTTGGAACGTGTTGTAATAGGGGAGAGGTCGTCTTTCGATTTGACAGGATTCAAGGTTTTAACATTGCCGATTGAAAGGGTGTATTTTGATGCAATTATCAGCGGAGAGAAGAAGGTGGAATACAGAGAATTGAAACAAACCACAATTAGCAGATATACATATTTAGACCCGGCTGATGGCAAGCGATATTTGCGACCATACGATATTTTGCGCCTGGGGGTGGGATATGCAACGGATAGAGAAACCGCGCTAATCCAAATAACAGATATTGTTTATGATGCTGAAAACAAAGTAGTTGAATATCATCTTGGAAAGGTTCTGGAGCATTTGAATAAGAAGAAATCGATTGGTTTGGAATAATATATCGGTAATCTATAAAATTTGTTTTCAGCAGTTTCATAATAAAGAAGAAAATTTCTTAAAAAATGTTTTTTGATTTTGGTAGTTCATTTACTTTTCGTATTTTTGCAGAAACAAATTAAATAGCAGGATTTAAGGATAATCGTAAATTTAGTATTTAGTATTATGACTGAGATTGAAGAGGTTATGGCAGCTTTGCGCCGTTTTACGGATGAGCGAGATTGGGAACAGTTCCATGATGGCAAGAATTTGGCGTTGGCCTTGAGTATCGAGGCCGCCGAACTGAATGAGGCTTTTTTGTGGAAGTCGGCCGAGGATGTGGACCTGGATAAGGTGAAGGAGGAATTGGCCGATGTTTTTAATTATGCGTTCCACATTGCCATGAAATACAATCTGGATGTCAAGGACATTTGTCTGGCCAAGATTGCTCGAAATGCCGAAAAATATCCAGTGGATAAAGCCAAAGGATCGGCAAAGAAATACACGGAAATTTAGTGATTGCCGAAAAATTTGGTTTCATTTCACTCCCGTTGAAGGCCCGTTGAAGACCCGTTCTAGACCCGTCCATAGGAGCGAAGGCAGAGCGAAGGTAGAGCGAGGGTGAAGTGGAGGTGCAAAAGTCGAATTTGTGGACTGCATGGAAATGTAAAATGCCCTCAGTAAAAACTGTGGGATTGGGTCAGGTAATGTTTAAAAATGGATTTTACATTTTACATTTTGCGTCAAATAGCTAGTTATCAATTGATTTCATGCTGATTTTGTAAATTTTACATGTAATACACATTTTACATTTTAACTTTATTTTGTCTTGTTATCCAAAAATGTAAATTTTACATTTTCTCATTCGTATTATGCTGAAAACAAGCCGGATAGCAATAAATGTAAAATGTAAAATCCAAAATTAGAACCACGCCAAGGACTAGAGCCATTATTAACAGTTTTAGATGAGAATTTTTTGAGTGTTTTTTGGTGGCGACATTGCCATAATAATATTTTGAGTGAAATGATCTAGGGCTGCCGCTGTTGAATCATTGAAAAACAGTTCTAAATCAAACTAGAAAATTCCTTATCTTCAACATGCATTACCTCGGGTTTGCCGTCTTGTTTGTGTAGTATTTCAGTTGTCTCCAGTTTTTGATATTCAAGTCAACGACTCAGGCTTGTAGTGTTTAAGCGATTCTCGTGAGGTTGTTATTTCGCAGATTCTTGTTTACGAGTATTTACGTTATGTTAAGTAGTGGTATTTTCTGTATGGAATATTTTGAGTCTAGTTTCTGTTATATTCGCTTTTGATGGGCTTAAAACGAAAATGATAAGGCCGCCCGATGATGGGCGGCCTTATTATTAGATTTTAAAAAGGTCGATTAGTGAGCAGCCTTGGTGAGCTCTTCGATGCGAGCCTTGATGGGTTTGAGTTCGTCATACATCTCAAGACGTGCGTAAACGGTGTTCAATGCGTTGAGGCAGTTGAAGAGGTTCTGACGCTGTGCACCCTGGCCTTCAGCACTGAGGTTGTCGATGAAGGCAATTGCGTTGGTGAAGTAAGGGATGGACTGGCGGAAGAAGTCTTTGGACTCGTCGAGGAATTTGTCGTAGAGGCCGGTCTCATCGTCTGGGGGAACATTGTTAGCTTCAGTCAGTTTGTCAACAGCGCGGTTGTAGAGCATTTTGCCAAGACCGAAGTTTGCGAGGAACTGGTTGGGCAGAGTGTTGAGGGACTCGACGTAGCGAGATTCTGCGTTGGCGAAGTCGTTGACACTCTCGTAGGTAGCACCTGCAGCTGCCAAGAGGTTAGCATGGAGTTCGGGTTGGTCTTTGGTCTTGTCAAGAGCTTTCTGGATTTCGGCATTGCCCTGCTCCATGTTGCCTTTCAGCATGTAGGCTTCGGCCAGCATCATGTTGGAGTGGAAGTCTTCGGGGCAGTTCTTGGCATATTTCTGAGCAACATCGATAGCTGCGTTGGTATCGCCAGCGGCTTTGTAGTTTCTGAAGAGGGTGTTGTAGACCAGTTCTTCTTTGGTGCGATAGCGGATGAGGGTGGAGAAGTATTTGTTGACAGCCTCGGTGTTGTGGGCGTTCATAGCGGCTTTACCAACGAGGATGTAGCTCTGAGAAGCGAATTCCTTGCTGCCGGTCTGGTTGAAGATCTTGATGGCTTCTTCGCCAAGAGCCATGCATTCGTCCCAGTTTTGAGCCTGGAAGGAATCGAGGGCTTTTTTGTAGTAACCGTTACCGACGTAGTTGAGGATGGCATTGTTACCTTCGGCGTATTCTTTATCGGTATCGAGTTCTTTGCAACGGAGTGCTGCATCTTTACATTTGGTCAGCCACTCGGGATCGAGGTCTTTGTACTTGGATCTGGGTTTCTCCTGCTCGCCACCAATCTGGCTGTAGATAAGACCTGCATAGTACCAGGTTTTGGCATCGTTCTTGGTCTGCTCGTGTTCGCAAGCAGCGTCAATGAGTTTTTTGGCTTTGTCGTAGTAACCGCGATTCTGAGCTTCACGAGCACTAGACACGTTCAACGACTGTGCGCTTACTGCGTAACCGATGACTGCGAGAGTCAACATTAAAGCGATTTTTTTCATTGTTGTGTTATTTGTTTAGTTGTTTTGATTTTCTATTTAGTATTATACCTTATTATTTTATTGCAGAGGCCCTCCCCTATTCCTCTACGGGAGTTTCGGGAGTGGTGTTAGTGTCCTGATTGTCATCTACTTCAGTGTTATCGACTTCTGCATGTTCTTCCTCATTGTCGGTAGGAACCTTGGTGATGGAGGCAATGAAGTCTTTGCCACGGAGGTTGATGAGTTTGACACCCTGGGTGTTGCGATGTGCCAGTTTGACATCTGCAACGCGCATTCTAATGACGATGCCGGAGCGGTTGATGATCATGAGGTCTTCTTCGTCGTTGACATTGATGAGAGCTATCACGCCGCCAGTCTTTTCGGTGACTTTCATGGTCATAACGCCCTTGCCGCCACGGTGGGTCTTGCGGTATTCATCCAGTACGGTGCGCTTGCCAACACCTGTTTCGCTGACAACAAGGATGTTCTCCTCGGGGTTGTTGGAAGTGAGCATGCCGATGACGCAGTCGTTCTCGGGTTCAAGAGTGATACCCTTGTTGCCGGAAGCGCCACGACCCATTTCGCGGAATTCTTCTTCATCGCAGCGCATGACTTTACCTTTCTTGGAGGCGATGAGGATTTCGCTCTTGCCGTCGGTGAGGCAGGCATCGATGAGTTCGTCGCCTTCGCGGATGCCGACTGCGATGATGCCGTTGGTGCGGGGACGAGAATAGGCTTCAAGAGAGGTTTTCTTGATGATACCATTCTTGGTGCACATGACAATGAAGTGGTTCTGAAGGTATTCGGCATCGGTGAGGTTCTCAACATTGACATAGGCCTTGACTTTGTCGTCGGGCTCGATGTTGATCATGTTGAGGATGGGGCGGCCCTTGGCGTTCTTCTCGCCCTCGGGTACTTCGAATGCACGCATCCAGTAGCAGCGGCCTTTCTCGGTGAAGAAGAGGAGGTAGTTGTGGTTGGTGCACATGAAGATATGTTCGAGGAAGTCCTCGCTGCGGACCGAGCTGCCCTTGGAGCCTACGCCGCCACGGGTCTGGGCGCGGTATTCGGTGAGGAGGGTGCGCTTGATATAGCCCTTGTGGGAGATGGTGATGACAACCTCGTCGTCGGGGATAGTGTCCTCGATGCGGAAGTTGGAAGCCTCGTATTTGATGGCGGTGCGACGGTCGTCGCCGTATTTCTCACGGATTTCAAGGAGTTCGGATTTGATGACACCGAAGAGCTCGTTTTTGTTGCTGAGTATTTCGCGGCAACGAGCAATGAAGCGCATCTTTTCGTCATACTCTTCCTGGAGCTTCTGATGCTCGAGTCCGGTGAGTTGGCGCAGACGCATTTCAACGATGGCGGCAGCCTGAAGGTCAGAGAACTGCCAGCGGTTGATGAGGTTCTGCTTGGCCTCGTCGGCGGTCTTGGACTGCTTGATCATCTGGATGATTTCGTCGATGATGTCGATTGCACGCAGGAAGCCTTCCAAAAGGTGGGCACGCTTCTCGGCCTCGGCCATCTCAAACTGGGTGCGGCGGGTGACAACGTCCTCGCGGTGGTCTACGAAGTTCTGGATGAGGTCTTTGAGGTTGAGGAGGAGCGGGCGGCCATGTACAAGGGCGATGTTGTTGACTGCGAAGGAGCTCTGGAGCTCGGAGAGCTTGTAGAGTTTGTTGAGGATGACGTTGGGAACTACATCGTTGCGGAGGTAGTAAACCACACGGACACCTTCCTTGTCGGAGTGGTCCTGGATGTCGGTGATGCCGGCAATCTTGCCTTCTTTTACAAGCTGAGCCTGGCGCTTGATCATCTCGCTCTTGTTGACGCCGTAAGGAATGGAGTGGGCCACGATGATGTTGCGGCCTTTGTTGTCTTCCTCGATGGTGCAGTCGGCACGAAGTACCACACTGCCGCGGCCGGTGCTGTAGGCATCCTGCACGCCTTTGTAGCCATAAATGGTGCCGCCGCCGGGGAAGTCGGGCGCCTTGACATGCTCCATGAGTTCCTCGATGGAGATATCGTTATTGTCGATATAAGCAATGCAGCCGTCAAGAACTTCGCGGAGATTGTG
>JAZLLD010000054.1:0-15821 GCA_045597945.1 Bacteroidales bacterium | reverse complement strand
CTATGCCAAGCAACCAGCTGGGCTGTTCGCCAGAGTTGTCAGTAAGATCGCATCTTTCACTGCATTACAATATGTCAATTATCTCTCGGGGAAACCCCTTGGTCATATCAAATATGCTCTAGATTAATTCCGCCAACGGGTATGCTTAGTTTATTTTGCTTAGTAGTTTAGATGTTTAGTTGCTTAGATGTTCTAAGATCTAGATGTTGCGACAACAACTAAGCCATTCAACAACTAAGCAACCCCATAAGCTTAGACGTTCTGGGGTGAGATGTTGCGTTAACAACTAAGCCATTAAGCAACTAAACAACTCAGCCCCTAAGCCCATTAATACACCGAAATCAGTTTGATTTCGAAAATCAGCGTGGCATTCTTGGGAATATCGCCCGTGGCGCGATTGCCGTAGCCCATCTCGGCGGGGATGTACACCTCCCAGTGGTCGCCGATGTGCATGTTCACCAGCGCAATCTGGAAACCGCTGATCAGTTCGTTCACACGGAAAGCGGCAGGCACCTTCCCCCAGTCGGTCTGGTCAAAGACATGCCCGGTGATGAGCTTGCCCCGATAATGACAGGTCACCACGCTGCGAGGCTTCACCTCGCCCTGGCCCTCGCCTTCCTCAATCACGCGGTAGAGCACGCCTCCGCAGCTCCTTCACCCCCTCCTGTTGGCGCATTTCGTCCATGAACTGCGCATACTTATTCTTATTTTGATTGTTTCTACTCATAGTGTTACGGCAATTCCGGCTGGTGGAATCGCATTTGCAAAGATACGAAAAGTGAGAGGAATGGAAAGAAAATTTTTTTCTTTCCATTCCCCGAGCGCCCAAATCTTCACCGACCGAAGGGAGGTAAAGGTAATCTCTAAATTTGTTTTTTCTAACCAAGCAAGCTTGGCTAGAAGGACTGAAAGAAATTATCAGAAATGCTCCAGAAATTTTTAATATACAGCAAATTTCTGATTAATTTCTGGCAATTTCTTTCAGTTCATAAGTTTCGCTTGCGAAACTTAGATTATCCAATTTTAGAGGTCACCACATGTATTAGATCACCTTCGCGCGGGTTATTCTTTATTGGAACACATGGGCTACAATTTGATTACTTTTGCAATCCCTCCTTTCGATTTCACGAAATAGACACCTTTGCTGAGGCTGCTAAGATCCATATCTGGCGATTGAGATACCATTACTTGGTGGCCGGTGTGGTCGTAGATTGCCACCTGGCCTATTTCGCCACTGATGTGAATGGTAGAAGTGGTAGGGTTGGGATAGACGATTAGATTGTCGTATTGTACCATATCGATAGATTCAACCTGCTGACTGCCAGTATATGCCATTACGAGAAAGTCATGAAGCAATATGTCGTGTGCTGGATTGCCTCTGGTCACAGCGTAAAGTGCCAATGGGCTGAGTTCGGTGCCCAGATTGATGCGAAAGTGGTTGGAAGCCGTGGGCACCACTTCGGTTAGCGCACGACGCATCCCCTTTACGCCAATGAAGAGCTTGTCGTCAGTTTGAAAATTCTGGACGTCGAATTCCATGACGATGCTGTCGGTCAATCCAGTGTTGTCTTTGGCCACAGTGTTGAAATCGAGGTATGTGGTGTCGAGGGGGGCGTTGCGATATTTGAAGTCTATACCCCAGCCAAAAATCCAGCCATTGTCCGGTGCCAGTTTGTCGGTGACTGTGAGCACCCAGTTGCCGTCGATGGGGCTGCCTACGAAAGCGCTGAAATCCTCAAATGGTGCGTAGTAGCCAGTGCCTAAGGCATAAGAAGACGAGTCGCAGGTGTAGCAGCTGTTGCCCAGCGGCACCCTTGCTGAACTAAAGGTGCGGGTGGGGCCAGCGCTGCGGAAGCAATAAGTGTAGCCCAGTCCGGCAGGTTCATAGGCGGGGTCGCACCCTGTGCTGTCGAAGAGTTGGTGGTCGCAGAGGCCTCTAGGCTCGCCCAAATGTGTATTCTCTCCGTATTGAGTACCGTTGTCTATCATTATCCGGACGGTGAATCCATCCGGACTGGTAAGAGTGACGTTGAGGTCGCCCGGATAGGAATGTTCAAGGTTGAGCCAGAAGGTGGAGAGTTGCTCTACGGAAGTGATTGTGGCAGTGTCGAAGCCTGAAACACGAATGGTGTCGCGGAAAAAAGGTTCCGGCAAGCAATAAACGCTCCAAGGCCCATCGGGAATATAGGAGGTAGTGTCGTGGCGGAAACAACGTGTGACTGTATTGCTCGAAGAATCTACCTGAACTGCATGAACAGAAACAGAATCATAACGAGCAACGGTGTCAACAACAACCTGGGCATTGGCCACAATTCCGACCATCAGTGCCAAACAAAGGAATACTTTTTTCATAATATTGGGTGTTTAATTTTTCATTAACTACATACTAGAGTGAAAAAGGCCTTTTTTTGAACCCCTAAGCATAAAGATTTAACATTATTTAACATATTAATCTACATTCTGGAATTGCTCAGCCCCCCAGCAGCCCCGCCGTAAGCCCGTTCCTTATCCTATATTTATACCTTATTTATACTATATTTATTCTATATATAATAGTATAACTAAGGTATAACTATAGTATAACTAAGGTAAAACTAGTGGGGGAAGGGCGGGTTTTGTGTGGTGTTGTTATAATGTTAGAATAATAAAAAGGCAATGAATCAACAAATTTTCATATCTTTGCATTTGCAATTACTGATTTCATTGTTGATGAAGAAGTATGTTATTAGGTTGAAAAGCTGTCTGTTGGCTGCGTTTGGCAGTCGTTTAAAGAAATCGGATTTGTGGGAACCAGTAATGTGCGGATCGCTTGAAATGGAGTATTAGGAGAATCTTATTGTTGATGAAGATGCTGATGATGTCAGCGAAGCCGATGAACGAGAAAAGATATAACATATTCAAAAATAGTCAAGATTGAACAATTAATTAAAACATATTACAATGAAGAACATTTTTAGAAAAGCAATCTTTGCCCTCGCACTCTTGGTGGCTATGCCCGGCATCAGCCGCGCCGACGAGGGTATGTGGCTTCTGAACTTGATTGGCAAGAACTATGCCGATATGCAGAAGGCCGGTTTCAAACTCACCCCTGAGGACATCTACAGCATCAACCAGAGCTGCATTAAGGACGCCATTGTGGGTCTCGGCAACGATGGCCGCTATTTCTGGCACTTCTGCACTGGCGAGATTATCTCCGACCAGGGCCTCGTGAGCACCAACCACCACTGCGGCTATGGTAAGCTGCAGGAGCACAGCACCGTGGAGCACGACTATCTGCGCGACGGTTTCTGGGCTTACAGCAAAGACCAGGAACTCCCCAACCCCGGTCTCACCGCCTCCATCCTTGTCAGCATCGAGGATGTCACCAGCCAGGTGTTGGCCGTGGTCAACGATCAGATGACCGAGGCCCAGCGTGCCGAGGCTGTGGCCAAGGTGAGCGAGATGCTTGTGGCCAAGGGCAAGAGCGAGAACCCCGGCTGCGAAGCCAGCGTCCGCCCCATGTTCAACGACAACCAGTACTTCCTCTTTGTCCACCGCATCTATAAGGATGTGCGCCTCGTGGGTGCACCTCCTTCAAGCATGGGCAAGTTTGGTGGCGACACCGACAACTGGATGTGGCCTCGTCACACTTGCGACTTCAGCCTCTTCCGCATCTACACCGCCCCCGATGGCAGCCCCGCAGCTTATGCCGCTAACAATGTGCCCCTCAAGCCCAAGCATCATCTGCCCATCAACATCAAAGGTGTGCAGGACGGCGATTTTGCCATGGTCATGGGTTTCCCCGGCACCACCGACCGTTTCCTCACTTCCTTCGGCCTTGAGGAGACTATGAATATCAACAACAAGCTGGTCTACGAAGTTCGCAGCGTCAAAATCAATGTGCTCCGCGAGCAGATGGCCTCCAGCCAGGCCACCCGCATCAAGTATGCTAGCAAATACGCTTCCTGCTCCAACTACTGGAAGAACTGCCACGAGGCCAACATCGCCCTCCGCAAACTCGACGTCATGTCGGTCAAGAAAGACCTCGAGGCTCAGTATGCCGACTGGGCTCGCGGCAAGGATGTGAAATACATCGATGCCCTTGAGCACATCAAGAAAGGCTATGCCGACCGCGCTGCTTATCAGGGCGCTAGCCTCTATGTCCGCGAGGGTCTCCTCTCCGGTCCCGAACTGCCCTGGCAGGGCTATCGCATGGGTCGCACCCTGGTTGCCTCCTACGAGAAGGCTGCCGACAAGCCCGAGATGCTCCAGCACATTAACAGCAATGTAATCAAGTCGATGGCCGGTTTCTACAAAGACTACGACAAGGCTACCGAGAAGAAACTCATTGCCGCCCTCTTTGAATATGTCTACAAGAACATCGATGCCAAGTTTGTGCCTCAGTTCCTCCAGGATGCCGACAAGAAATTCAAGGGCGACTGGGCTAAGTATGCCGACAATCTGGTGGAGAAATCTATCTTCGCCGACCAGGCCACTTTTGAGAAATTCATGGCCAAACCTAACATGAAGACCATCCAGAAAGACCCCATCTTCCTCTGCGGCCAGGCAATCTATGAAGCTTATTCCTCCATCAACAGCAATGTGCCCCAGTCCAGCGTTGACGAGCTCAACCGTGGCAAGCGCGATTTTGTTGACGGTATCCTCAAAATGAATGAGAACAAGCGTTTTATGGCTCCCGATGCCAACAGCACCATCCGCTGCACCTATGGCAATGTGAAGTCCTACCGTCCCCGCAACGCAGTGGCTTACGACCACTACACCACCCTTGACGGTGTGATTGAGAAGGAAGGCCCTGCCGGTGGCGAATTTGAAGTGCCCGCACGCCTCAAAGAGCTCTACAAGGCCAAGGATTTCGGCCAGTATGCTAACGCTGATGGCCAGCTGCCCACCTGCTTTATCACCACCAACGACATCACCGGCGGCAACTCTGGTAGCCCCGTGATGGATGCCGAAGGCCGCCTCATCGGTCTGGCATTCGATGGCAACAGCGAGGCCATGAGTGGCGATATCTCGTTCGAGCACAACCTGCAGCGCTGCATCTGCCTGGATGCCCGCTACATGCTCTGGGTCATCGACAAATATGCCGGTGCCAAGAACCTCATCGACGAGATGGAAATCGTGAAATAGGCTTAGTGGTTTAGTGGCTTAATAGCTTAGTTGTTGTCGCAGCATCTAGTCTCAAAGAACTACTAAGCGTCTAAACCCAAGAACAAGACAAAGCCGGGAACTCATTAGAGTCCCCGGCTTTGCTATTATATATAACAGGGTTGCCTACGGCACTCGGACTATTGTCTCTTTCGGTAGGCGAGCGGTGATGTGCCGGTGAGTCGCTTAAAGAATCGGCCAAAGTTGGATTGGGAGGCGAAGTTGAGAGTATTAGCTATCTCTTTTATTGACATCTGGTTGCTGTTCAGCAAATGTTTTGCGTCGGCTAGCAGGCGAGTTTCTATCCAGTTGGTGGCGGTGCGCTGGGTGGTCTGTTTCACGCATTCACCCAGGTATTTGGCCGACACGTTCAGTTGTTGGGCATAGTGCTCTAATTGGTGATGGCTGCGGTGATCGGAGTCCACGAGTTGGATAAACTGGTCGGTGAGGAAGTCGGCAGAACTCTTCTTGATGGCTTTGGGCGGATGAAGGTAGTAGCCCATGGTGTAGAACATCAACTCCACAATCAGTTCCAGCACATGACGATGGTTGGGTAGGTTGTCGAGAGTTACTAGGCGGCCGAACATGGCGCAGAGTGTCTCAATGGATTTCATTGCCTCATAGTTGATTGAGCGCACAGGAGTGGATGAAAGGGTGAGCAAGGTGGCCAGTGGATTGGAGAGTTGCAGACCATCGGTAAACTGGCTGCCGGTCACCACAAGTACACCGCTGAAGTTGTCAGCCACTTGCCGCACAACTATCTCTTTGCCGGGTATCGCTACCAGCAGCTGTCCAGATTCCACTTGGCAGGGTTCTAGGTCCAGCAATAGGTCTAGTTTGCCGGCTGTGCACATGAGGAAAAAGGAGCTGTCCATGCAGATTGAATGGCCAGACAGGCGGCGTATGTATGCCATGCTTTGTTGTATCTGCGACTCGTTGAAGATGGCAATCTGGCCATTCCAGCCGTTGTACACTAATGGATGCTCGGCGTCGGGCTGCAGGGGCAGCATGTCTAATAGCGAAGTTCCGTTGTCTTTTCTCATGCCCAAAAATGTATTTTTTACTCCATTTGTGTTCAAAAATGGTGGTCAAACTATAGTAAATAACGCATATAAATTTGCGATATTGTCCATATTTACGTATTTTTTGTTCATTTTGTTCATATTTTCGGTGATACTGATGTTGATTGTGTATTTTTGCAACCGAAAACAAACAATAATTTTTACTGAAATGAAGAAGAACATCCTGGCAATTGTCGCCGCTTTCGGCCTGGTCGCAAAAGCCAATGCGCAAACTAATGAGATTGATACTATGGAGAGCGCCAACGTTTTCGTCAAAGGCTATAAAGCTATTGCAACTAATGTAGTCAAAGGCTACAAAGCCATTGAGTCGGCAGCAGAGAAGGGTTATGCAGCAGTTGAGAACAGTGTGGTACAGGGGTGGAACAAGGTGGAAGATAAGAGCGTAGAGTTGCTTTTCAAGCGAGAGGACGAAACGGTTGAGGAGGCAAAAAAACGCTTGAATTCTAAAACAACAGATTGTGCGCGCTAAATAAAAGGATGAAATTACGCTTTTTCGCAATTGTACTATGCCTAGTGCCGGTAATGTGCCTAGCTCAGGTAAAGTCCACCACGGTCAAGGGCAAGATAGCCGACGCCACCACTGGTGAAGCTTTGCCTTTCGTGCAAGTCTATTTCGATGGTACGCAGATAGGCACCACCACTGACATCGATGGCCGCTATCTGCTTAAGAACGAGAATGGTTATGTTACCGTTATGTTCAAGATGGTGGGCTATAAGACCGAGGTGAAGTCGGTGCAGTACGGCTCCAACGCTATCCTCAACGTGGAGATGCGCCCCACTGCCACCCAGCTGACAGAGGTGACCATCCGACCCAAAGAGAGGAAGCGCGAGCGCTACCGCCGGCGCGACAACCCTGCGGTGGAGCTGGCCCGCAATGTCATCCAGCACAAGTGGGAGAACCGTGTGGAGTCCAATGCAGCCTATACCCGCCGCCAGTACCGCAAGGTCACGTTGGCCTTGGACAATTTTGACCTGGATTTCGACAGCTCTCGTTTCTGGAACAAGTATTCGTTTGTACAGCAATATGTTGACTACAGTCAGCCTACGAATCCATGTCTCGGATTCTCGCTGCGCGAGATGCTGAGTTCTGAACAGTATCGTCGCAACCCGGCCAGCCGTAATGTAAGACAAGATGCGTTGCGCAGCAAGGGGTTGGACAAGGTGCTCGACCGTGAAGGCTTGTCGGCACAGTTGGACCAGATTCTCACTCCCATTGATATTTATGATGGCGATATCGAAATCATGCTCAATCATTTTGTCGGTCCGCTGTCGAACTTGGCCATCGGTTTTTATAAATATTACATATTAGATACCGTCGAGGTGGAAGGCGAACGTTGTGTGCAGTTGTCGTTCGTACCGGTCAACAAGGAGAGCTACGGCTTTGTGGGTGATGTGTTTGTGACTTGCGACTCCACCTTTGCCGTGCGCAAATACAACCTCATGGTTTCGTCGCATATCAACCTCAACTTTGTGAGTGACCTCAGTATCAATGGCACTTTCTGTCGCGATGCCGAAGGCCGACTGCTGCCACATGAGGCTGTCACTTCTGTCAAACTTTCGCTGCATAAGAAGATTAAGCAGGTGTTGGCTCGGCAGACTGTCGTGTATGACCAGTATGTGATTGACGACACTTTGGCATTAGACACTCTGCCAGCCTCTATGCCCGATAGTGCCTGGAACCGCCTGCGGCCACGTCAGCTTACCGGCAAGGAAGTGATCTCGGAGCAGATTGTTGAAGACCTTAAGCGCATTCCCGTGGTGCGGGCCGGCATGGAAGTGGGTAGTATGTTGGTGGGCGGATATTTGAGCACATCGCGCAACAGCGACTCCTCGATTGTTGACCTGGGCCCGGTATATAATCTCTTGTCGTTCAACACTACTGAGGGATTGCGACTGCGTTTGGGAGGCATGACCACAGCCATGATTTCACCCAAGAACTATGTCGATGGCTACCTGGCCTATGGCTTCCGCGACCATCAGCCCAAGGGTAGTCTGACCTATATCCATACCTTCCAGCCCCGTGAAAGGCATCCTTACGAAGGCTATGGCTCGTTTTTCTCGGCCAGGGTGTCCTACGACCTTGAAGAGTTGGCCCCCTCTAGCAGTATCTATGACCGCGACAATATCCTCATGTCCTCCTTCCAATTCCTGGCTATGCAGTATGTGGGGCAAGCGCAGTTGCGTCTGCACCATCAGTGGTCGGCTGCCTTGGCGGTTGATACCAAGGTGGGTGTCCATCGTTTCTCGCCGGCCGAGGGGGTGCATTACGAGCGCCTCATGGCTGACGGATCCACGCAGTTGGTCAGCCACATCGGTGATGTGGAGTGGGAGGGACAGCTCTCGTTTTCGCCTGGAACCAAGCCTACTGGCAACCGCTTGGGCAAGGGTTCGCTTTTCAGCCTCAACCAGGAGGCTCTCTCCATCTCGTTGTCGCACAAGATGGGTTACACCTCTGATGGTTTTTTCTACAACAATACCGAAGCTTCGGCCGAGAAACGATTCTGGCTTTCCTCCTTTGGCCATGTGGACTTGAGTCTCAGGGTGGGGCGTGCCTGGGGATGTACCCCTTGGCAGAAACTCTTTGTGCCGAGTGCCAGTGCTTCGCTCTTCATGTCGGCACAAACCTTCTGCCTCATGCGTCCCTTGGAGTTCGTCACCGACCAGTATGCCTCGCTCTTTGCCACCTACTATCTCAAAGGCTGGATCCTCAACCGCATCCCCTTGGTGAAAAGGCTGCACCTGCGTGAAGTGGTATCCTTTGCCATGCTCTATGGCGGACTTTCACCGCAGAATAACCCCGAGGGCGGCCAAGTCGGTCTGTACCGACTGCCCGATGGATGTCAGCCTTTAGGCACCGCGCCCTATATGGAGTGCAGCGTGGGGCTGGAGAACATCTTCCGCTTCATCCGGCTCGATTATGTATGGCGGCTCTCCTATGCCCAAAATCTTTCGCAAAATCAGCGTGGCGGCGTCCGCATAGGTTTTCGTTTCGCATTATAAATTAAAAGGTTAATATTATGAAAAAAACAATCGTTCTTTTGGTGCTTGCCCTCTCATTCGCAAGCCAGGCTCAGGACAATGCCGTTCCCAAGCCTAAGTATTTCAACTGGGGTGTGGCCGCAGGCCCTTCCGCCACCACATTTGCCATGCAGTTGCCAGCCAGTTACACCGAGCCCCTCGAATCTCAGCCGGGTCTGGGTCTGGAACTTGGTGGCTATCTGGATTACAACATCTCTCGCCTCTGGACTATGCAGTTCTCAGCCATGCTGGGTTGCGAAAGAGTGCACCTGATCAATGGTCCGGCCGACGATGTGATTATGCCCCACACTATTGATATCTCTATCAGGTTCGGTCTGCGGCTGCCTATGGGTGGCTCTAAACTGCTCGTATCAGTAGGTCCTTACTCACAGTTCGCTTATGCCTGCCCCACTTTTGGCCCCAACAATATCGAAGACCCCTTCACCCGCCAGATTAACGAAAATGGCGATATGGCGCTGAATGACTTCCTCTCCGGTGCTTTCGCATCTTTGGGCGTGGAAACACAGGGTGGCTGGCAGTTGCTGCTCAACTACAGCCTTTGCCTTACCAATGTGCTGAACGTCAAGAGTCAGGGTTCGTACATCTTGCCGGAAAAACTCTGCCTCACTTTCGGCAGGCGTTTCTGACAGAGGTGTCTGAACAAAAAATAAGGCCGGAGTTGCATTGAATCTCCGGCCTTTACTATTTGTGGGTGAATACACCTTACTGTTGCGGAACCACGCAGCAGAGGTGGAGTTCCTCGTCGGTGTCGTTGATGATGGTGTGGCCGTGGCCTTTGGGACAGTAGTGCACCTGGCCTTCGCGGATGGGGAGTTCCTGGCCGTCGAAGACAATTTTGCCGCTGCCTTGCAGCACCATGATGATCTCGCTGTCGGTCTCGTGGCTGTGCTGGCCTACGCTGGAGTGGGGAGTCATGCGCACACGCATCACTTTGTTCAAGTCGTCTTTGAAGATGCGGAAGGCCACATTGCCTTCGCCTCCCTTGAAGTTGGTCTGCATATCCTCGGCGATGGAATCGAAGTTGATGATGCCGATGGTGGAGATGTTCAGTTCGGCTACGCTGTCGGTGGTGGCTTGGGGTGTCTCGGCAGGAGTGTTTTTGCAGCTGGTGGCCAGGCCTAAGGTTGCCACAATCAGCAGTGCGGAAATGAGGTTGAAAGTTTTTTTCATGGTGAATTGTTGAATGTTTTTGTGCTTAAAGATTTTCGGTAATCTCTAAATTTGTTTTTCTAACCAAGCAAGCTTGGCTAGAAGGACTGAAAGAAATTGCCAGAAATTAATCAGAAATTGCTATATATTAAAAATTTCTGGAACATTTCTGATAATTTCTTTCAGTTCATAAGTTTCGCTTGCGAAACTTAGATTATCCAATTTTTAGAAGTCACCTTTCTAAAGTTCCTTGGGGGTGTAGATGGCGTTCCACCAGGTGGGGTCGTCCTGCAGCCAGCGGTTGAACCAGGCCACCATGGTGTTGATCCACTGCTGGCGCTTGGTGAAGTCCATGATGCCGTGGTTCTCGCCCTCCACCATCACGAAGGCGGTGGGGACGCCGAGGAGTTTGAGGGCGGTGTACATCTGGATGCTCTCGCCGATGGGCACGTTTGTGTCGGCGGTGCCGTGGGTAAAGAGCAGGGGGCGGTGGATTTTGTCGGCATTGTAGAGCGGTGAGCGATCCACGAAGAGGTCTTTGCGGGTCCAGGGATAGGAGTTGGCGGCCGAGACCTCGCTATAGCTGTAGCCCCAGTAGCCCTCGCCCCAGTAGCTGGTGTGGTCGGAAATGCCGGCGTGGCTGATGCCGGTGGCAAAGAGGTCGGTCTTGGTGAGCAGCAGCTGGGTCATGAAACCACCGTAAGACGCACTCACGCAGCCGATTTTGTCTTTGTTCACCCAGGAGTTCTTGGCAAACCATTCGGTGGCCTCGATGATGTCTTCGGCAATGCCCTCGCCCATGGTGTTCACGTGGCGGGCACCCCATTCCTGGCCAAAACCCGAAGCACCGCCGGGGTTGACAATCAGCACGATGTAGCCGTTAGCGTTCCAGTAGTGGGCGGGATAATGGCTGCCGCCGCCAAAGCGGCGTGCGGTGGGGCTACAGCCGCCGTAGTAATGCACGATGACGGGGTATTTTTTGCTTGCGTCGAAGTCGGCGGGCAGATAGTAGTGGCCCGAGATGGGATAACCGTTGCGGCTCTTGAATTCAAAACCTTGGCAAGTGCCGAGGTTGATTTGCGCCATGCGGTCGGCGTTGAGGTCTTCGAGTTCTACAATGTTGAATCTGCCTCGCTTGGCAAAGGTCATGGAGTAGAGGCGGTCGGCCGTGCAGGCACCAGAGCCATAGTACAGTAGTCGCGAGCCGTTGGCAGCAAAAGCGGCAGAGCTGATTACTTCGCAGGGCTGGTCAATCTTGAGGATTTCGTAGCTGCCCAGAACCAGCTGGTATAGACTCACGGAGTCCTTATTCTCGGCGGTGAAGAAGCAAAGGCCGTTTTGTGAGAGATATACGTTTTTGATGGAGGGGTTGAAGTCGTGACTCAGCGTCTGGGTAATCCGGGTGTCGATATCATAGAGGAAGAGTTGGTGCTCAAATTCGTTGGGAATCAAGTTCTCTGGCAAGGTGCAGCCTAAGCGGTTGAAGGCTTCGGCGCTGCCGGTGATGAGCAGCTGGTTGTGGTTTGGGATGTAGTCGATACTGCTTAGGAAGCCGTCCTCGCGGATGAGGGTGTCGACTTTCAGTGTATTCACATCCATGCGGCAGACGGTGGTAAGTGTGGTGGGGCGCTGGGTGAGGCGGTCGTGGCTGATGCCGAAGATGATGTAGCGGCCGTCGTTGCTGAAATCGTAGAGCCACACATTCTTGTTGCCGTAGGTGAGGGGCTGGAGGATGCCGGTGCGGAGGTCGAGTTTGGAGAGCTTGTTGCGGTTGCGGAAGCCGGGCTGGCGGTCGTCGGGCACTAGGATTTCATACACTCCTTTCTCTTTTTCTGGACCCTTGACCTTCTGGTTGATAATGAGATAGTCTTCGGTGGGAGCCATGCTGAACGAACCCTCGGGCAGGTCGTCGCAGAGCAGCTCGGAGGCATTGGTGGCGGGGTCTACGGCATAGAGGCGGCGATGACCGTCCTCGTTGCGCACCGAGAGGTATTTGTCGCTCTTGGGCATCCATGTGTAGTAGTCGCGCATGGCCATCTCGCGGCCGGTGGTCATGTCGCGCACCGCCACTTCGTAGTGGTTGCTGCCGTCAGGGTTGAACCAGCTCTTGCCCACGCGGGCATATCTGCCTGAAGCTGAGAGCGACACACCGGAGTAGTGTTTCATCTCCATGTTGTCGGCCATTGAGAAAGGCCGTTTGGCACCTTCTTGGGTCAGGGTTACGTTGAGAGAGTCCTTGGTTTTCAGCTCTATCTGTAGGGCTGCGGTGTCGGCCACATATTTCACCATCACGTGGTACTGGCCGGGCTGGTAGGGCAGCTCGCCCTTGGCGGCTTTGTCGTTGACGAACACCTTGTAGAGTTTGGGCCCTTTCACCGCCACTTCTACTTTGGCATAGCCTTTGACCGAGAAGTTGAATCCGGCCAAATAGATGTCGGTAACTTTTTCGCTCTGCGTGGGGGCTTGCGAGAGACTAATGGTGGCCGACTTCCAGAGGTCTTGGTTGGCAATGCGGGTGTCGAGGAGTTGGTCGGTTGAGAATCTCTGTTGTGCGGCATCCACGCTGTCGATCAGCATGGGCGTCATGATGCGGAAAGGACCTTGGTGGTGCACTTTCTCTACCTTCACTTGTGCCATGCTGAGGGTGGCCAGGAGGATGAATGTGGTTGCGAATATTGCTTTCATAATGATGCTTTTTGGATGTATTTCTTGATTCCGTTTTGGATTGAGGCCAGGCCGAAGTGCTCTGGCTTGATGTCTTGGATGGATATCCATTGCAGCCCTTGGATGTCGTCCATGCCCTTCAGCCGGGGGCGTCCGTGGAAGCGGATTTCGAAAAAGAGGTCGATGGTCTTCACACAAATGCCGGAGAAAGGGTAGGTGTTGGGTTGCGAAAAGAGGTAGCGCAGCTGATGGGGCTCGACTCCCAGTCCCGACTCTTCGCGCACTTCGCGGCAGAGGGCTTCCTCGGCGGTCTCGTCTAGATCGATGAAGCCGCCAACCAGGTCCAGTGTGCCTTTGGCCGGTTGGCAGGCTCGAGTGCCCACCAGGATTTCGCCGAAGTCGTTCACAATCACTGCCACCGTGGCACCCTTGGGATTGGTGTAATAGGTGAATCCGCAGTCGGCGCAGCGCCGAGCATTGTCGGCTACGGCTTCAAAATGGTTTCTGCCACAGATAGGACAGAACCGGAAGTGGTAGAGTGGGTTGTCGTCCTTCATCATTTGCTCTTGAGGGTGATGACGGTTATCTCGCCGGGGCAGCCGATACGCAGGGGAATGGTGCAACCCAGGCCGCGGTTGACATAGAGGTATTGTTCGCCGTCGTGGTAAAGTCCTTGCGATTGTTCAAACATGAGCGATGCCGGCGTCCAGCCGAAGAATCGGATTTGGGCGGCATGGGTATGGCCGGAGAGGGTGAGGGCAATGGGAGTATGGCCACGCACCTCGGCGTTCCAGTGGCTGGGGTCGTGACTCAGCAGTAGAGCGAAACTGCTGTCCATGCCCAAGGTGGCAGCAGCCAGGTCGCCGTGGTTGATAGTGGTAAAACCTTGGCCATCACCATGTATGTTGTCCACACCCACCACATTGATTCTCTCGTTGCCACGGCAGATTTCAATTCGTTGGTTT
This sequence comes from Bacteroidales bacterium, assembly GCA_045597945.1. GTDB lineage: Bacteria > Bacteroidota > Bacteroidia > Bacteroidales > P3 > Colimorpha. The sequence continues at coordinate 1,777 of JAZLLD010000054.1, read as the reverse complement.
CTCAGCGGTTGCCAGCCAATCGATCGCTGGAAGTCGGCCAACTTCAGCACCGCCGAGTCTTTCTCCTCTTGAGTGGGGAACTGGCGGCTGTAGATAAAGAAGTCGTGATTGCCTAACACGCTGACAACACCATCTTTAGCCCGCAGTTGTGCGAGAACGGATTTCAGACTATCGGTCTCTTCTAGCTGTAGGCTCACCATGTCGCCAGTGAAGCAAACGAGGTCGGGGCGCTGGGCATTGATGCTGTCCACGATGTGCTGCAGTTTTTCCGGCTTGCCGATGAAAGTGCTCAAGTGCAAATCAGAAATATGAACAATCTTGTAGCCGTCGAAAATCGCAGGCACTTGGCTGTGGACCAATTCGATATGCTTGACTTCGAGTCGGTATTTCCCCACCCAGTAGCCTAGGGAAACCAGTCCGGAAACCACCACGGTCAGGGCCAGGGTGGCATAGCCGAAGGGGGCGAAAGGCAAGTGGTGGCGGAACAACAGGCCGATTAGCCAGCCGACAAGCCAGAACCACAATGGGATGGTGGCAATCAGGATGATGAGAATGCAGAAGGCGGTGAGGATTTTCATGGTAAATAGTTATGTGTTTGAAAAAGTCGATGAAGGTTGATGAAGGTGATGGAGAGGAGGGAGGTTGTTGAGCCAGAATCTACCAAACTCCTTCAACTTCCCTTCTCCAAAACTTCATCAACTTCATTGGCAATTACTGAATATCTTTTGCCAAACGCACAGAGCGAGCATGCTGGATGCCGGCACTGCCCATCTCGCACAGATTGGGGTTGAACCACAGCTGGGCGGCGCGAATCAGGCCATCGCCTTGGTCGCCAATAAAGGTAGAAGTCCAGTAGCAACCAAGATAGTCAAGCACAATCATTGAGTTGTCGGCAGCGTTGCGGCAGCCCACTGCAGGCAGGAATACGCAGCCGGCCTCCTCCATCTTGCCCCATTCCTCGGCAGAATAGACATTGGTGGCATAGACCACGGGGTTGTTGATTGAATGCTCGGCGGGAACGGTAACGCCCTCAGGCATAGTGAAAACGTCTGGGAATAAGATGACACCTACTTGGTCGGCCACGGTGGCCATGGCAAAACGAGCGTCGGCCACGCCATTGAGGGTGGAAGCGGAACGCATGAGGATGATGTGTTCCATTTCGGTGTAGGTGAGGGTGCGCCAAGTGCCGGCGGGGTCGGTCTTGTCGCCATTAACAATGGTGTTGTTCACACCCCAGTCGTAACCGGTGCCGCTGATGTCGCCATCCTGGTAATAAGCTGTTGAGTAGCCGCTTACGGTGTATGGCTGGTAGCCGTCGTAGCCGCTGGTGCCCCAGCCGAAGCAGTCAATCCAGCCATCGTAGGAAACCGATGCGCGACTGTTGCCATTCTTCACAGCGTCCCATGCGTTGGGAGCAATACGCCATGTATTGGTGGTGGCTTGGTACTGAAGGTTGCCGGTGGCCAGGCTCACTTTCTTGCCGTTGCCGATGCTGAAAACATTCTTCACAACTTCAATGGTGTCGTTGTTGCCATTGTTGTTGTCGTCGTTGGGTTTGGGGTCTTTTTTGCAGGCGGCAAAGGTCAGCAGGGCAGCCATTGCCAAAAGAAGGGTACTCTTTTTCATAATGTATATTTTATATATTTCAAAATGCAAAGATACAACTTTTTCTGCAAACATAAAGAAAATAGATAGAAATATCGCACCGGCCAGCCATCCGAACCCACTTCCAACCCCACTTAACTTGCTCCGCTGCTCTATCTTCAGTCCCGCCCTA
>JAZLLD010000053.1:0-6524 GCA_045597945.1 Bacteroidales bacterium | reverse complement strand
CGGAGAGCCATAGACCAACCCACCACCATCAACAACACCCCAAAAACGACAAGGGCGAGACCTCCCGGCCTCGCCCTTTTTTTTCTCCACCAATACCAATCCATACAATAAAAATATGTTAAATGCAATTTTTTTTTTCGTATATAAGAAAAAATATGTATTTTTGCAAAAATTTTTTATAACAAATGTAATAATTATGGCAACTATAGAAAAGATATGCACGGGAGGATTTAGGAATATCAAATCTATCTCGTTAGACTTTAAAAGTCAAATGATTTCACTTTTAGCCCCGAATAATTATGGCAAAAGCAATGTCCTTGATGCCATCATGTTTGGCTATTCTTTTATAAGGGATAGTTCTGAAATAAAAACGCGAATGATGAGTGACATTTCCTGTATTTCCATCAATAAATATATTGCAGGAAATCCGTTTTTTTTCGAAATAGAGGGATCTGTTGATGAAACTTTCGACTATAAATATCGATATAGTTTTGAGTGGAAAATTAGGAAGAATGGGGGGACGGAATATCGTGACGGGAGAATTGCCGAAGAGTATTTAGGCATCCGTAACAACAATGACGTCAAACCCAAATTTTTAACCTTGATTAACCGCACTGACTCCGAGAATGCTAAATACAATCCTAGTGAAACTGGACGATGTAGTAAAGAAATCGCAATTAGTCCAGCCGAACTTGTTTTAAACAAGCTGTCCAATTACGATGACTGGTATTACATCAAATTTGCAAAAGCAATTTTGAATATTCGAATTGGATCTATTGATTCTCTTTCAAACCCAGAAGAGCATTTTGGAATTAGTGTTAATGTTGGACCTAATAATAAAATTATTCGTATAGAAAATAGTATTGCAGAGTCTTTTTATAATATACAAAAAAACGATAAAAACTCATATGAGTTTTTGGTGTCATCAATTAAGAATTTGGTGCCCGCTATCGAGAAAATAGATGCGAAGCCGATACAACTAAAAAATAAAACACTTGATAAAAATATCCCATTTGAGTTGCCAGATCAATTTCAAATAATGGTGAAAGAAAAAAACAATAATCAATCCACTCCTTTCCAGTTCCTTTCCACTGGCTGTATGAAAGTCATGTATTTGCTTCTTGCAGTGCTCAAGGCCCAAAAAGAAGGCTATAGTGTTTTGATTGTTGAAGAAATGGAAAATTCTGTTCATCCTAAGCTGCTTCAAAGTCTATTATCTACAATTGGTGATTTTATTGGGGAAACTCGACTTATATTTACAAGCCACTCCCCAAATTTGGCACAGTATCTCAATGCGTCACAGTTATATGTTGGACTACCTTCACCCAAAGGAATCGTTGATTTCAAAACATTAAAACCTTCCAGAGTCCATTCTGCACTCAAAATAGCAGGATCAGGAGACATGTCTTTGGGTGAATATCTATTTCAACTTATGTTAGACGTGGATAATAATAGTGATTTGGTTGAATATTTATTTGGTAAAACTGAGACGGTGGAAGGAGGAACAGATGGCAAAGAAAAAGAATAAACCAACATATGAGTGCATTGTTTTCATTGTAGAAGGTGATGCGGACGAGTTGATTATACAGAAACTTATTGCCTATTATAAACAACAGGGATGGCAACCGACACAATCAATAGATATAAAAAATGTACATGGGTTTCCTACGGAGAAGAAAATAAAACAGAAGTTAACGGAAATTTCCCAAGTCCATAGCAATAAAGATGTCAAATTCACAACTGTATGCTGCGAATTTGACACAGATGTGCTGGCTATTAATCGACAATTTGATGAACCTGATTGGAATGTAATAGAAAAATCAATAAAAGTACAATACTCATTAGATAATTTCTGTTTAGTTCGTGCGAGTACCAGTATTGAAGATTGGATGTTAGACGATCAGGCAGGTCTGCTTAAAGCTTTGCAACTCCCTGCAAAAACCAAACCTATAGGTTTTACAGGGCAAGAAAGAGTTTCAAGTTTATTCAAGAAAAAGAACATCAAATATGATTGTGCAAAAGGGAAAGATAATATAAGGAAATATATCGAAGCTTTAGACATCGAAAAGATTAGAAATTCTCGAAAGGAAGAACTGGCCTCATTGGAAAAAGCTTTAGGCATTTCGGCATTATTTAAAAATACAGACAACGGTATCCATCCAGTAGTGGTTACAGCGGCCACTGGGAAGTAATACCATCCGAGAATAAAGATTGAGTAACCTTTAATTAGTTATAGCCACGGCAAGCTCCCACGCTTGCCGTGGTTTTTTTTGCCCCATTCACCCCGATTTTCCTCCAAATTAGGGCGGATGTTCCTCTTTTTGCCCCTCCCCGCCCTCCCTCTTTTCGCGACAATCCCACCCCGAACACACCCGTAACGCACCCCTGACGCCCACCGGAAGCTGACAAAGCCCGAATCCGTTTTTCCCCACCCTTGTACTTTTGCCTCGTCTTTCAAAGCTAACCGGTAGGTGCACATGCCGACACGCCAAGAGGACGAACAAACAAAATGTATAACATTAAAAAGTAAAACACAATGGCAAAAATTTTCGGAATCAACACTAAGATTCGTGGCAAGGTAGGTGAGTATATCTACCGTCAGACCAAGGTGGGTACCGTCGTCAGCGAAGCCCCCGTCAAGCCTATCACTCCTCTGCGCACACAAAGCCAGATGAACATCCGCACCCAGTGGGCCAACCTCGGTGCTATCTACAAGCAATTCGACTCTATGCTGCGTCGTGGCTTCGAGGAACTGCCGCCGCACATGTCGGTCTACAACGCCTTCATCCAGGCCAACCTCGGTGTCGTCAAGGTCTATATCACCAAGCGGATGAAGCTCAACGGCGGGGCCATCCTCGCGCCCTATCAAATTACGCGAGGATCCTTGCCCAGCATCAGCATGGCCAAGAACAGCAACAACAAGCTGGTCAGCAGCGTGGCCCTCGGCTCTCTATCCATTACCGCAACAACCACCGTGGCGCAGTTCTCGCAGGCTGTCATCGACAACAACACATCGTTTCTCGAGGGCGATCAGCTCACTTTCTTCCATGGTAAGCAGTCTGTCGATGCTGTGACCCGCACCCCTCGTGCCTCTATCAAAGGCTACAAGGTGGTGCTCAACACTGCCGACGACACGCCTCTGTGGAATATCGTGGAAAAGATTGGCTTCTCTGTCGCTGACAACTGCCTCGCCACCTCAGAAGAGATAACCAACGGTGCCGCTGTCTGGGTACACAGCCGTGAGGGTGTCGATGGCACGTTGAAAGTCAGCACGCAGTTCTTCTATGTCGAGAACTCCGCATTGGCCACATACCAGAGTAATTCTGCCATCCTCGCCTCTGTCAACAGCTACGGCGGAATCAACTCCGCCGCTGTCTATCTCCAGCCCGAACTCAACACCGTCACACCCTGACTGCCCCGTCAGGTTTTCCGTCTGCTCGTCGGAGAGCGTCCCCTCGCCCTCCACAGCCGACGACTAACCCTCACAGCCCAATAAAATTCAATTTTCAATTTGCAACGTGGAAGATTTAGAAATCACATCCCTCCCGACCGCCGACCCTGCGTCCGTTCCCAAGCTCTGCACCATTGGCTACTACGCCGACTGTGAAGGAACTGCCAGTGGCCGTTCCGATAGCGCAAGCGGAGAATTGGCCGCACAAGTCCGTCTTTCCGACTTGGTGCCGCGCATCATCAAGGCCGCGAGCATTGATTTCTTGTCCGGACTCTTCATCAGCCGGCAGCCCTTTGTCGCTGGAACCTCGGAAGTCTATATCAACGGCCTCCGCTACACCCTCGGCAAGGACTACAAAGAGGTGACCGATGGCACCAAGGCCGACGGCATCGAAATCCCCGGCATCGAGAGCGACGACGAAATCATCCTCAAAGCCATCCCATTAACCCATTAAACCCATCAAACCCACTAGACCCATTAAAAATAGAAGATCATGCAAAAGTTAAAAGTAAAACAACTCGACGGCGTAGTATCGCCCTCCGCATCCGATGACTGGTCATCTTTGACCGACCAGCTGGCCACCGCAGCCGCAATAAGTGAGAAAATCGACAATGCTGTCAACAATGCCATAGGAGGCGCACTCCAGTCCGTCACCGGCGGCAGTGCCGAAACAGGCAAGTATGTATCTGCCATCACCAAAGATGGCACCGCCGTCAAGGTCACCAAGACCACCCTCCCTGTCACAGGTGTCAACACCACCAACACCGCTGGCACAGGCACCACCACCAAGGCCATTGTCAGCCTCGCCCTCTCCAGCGGCAAGGTCGTGGCCACCGAGAAAGAGATTGCTTTCCCCTCTGCCCCCATCCTCACCATCGACAGCGTCGACTTCACGGGCGAAGTATCGCTCACCAAGCCGCCCTATGGCGATAGTGCTGTGGGAGTCTTCGTCAACGGACTGATGCAGCCGCCCACCGACTACACCCTCACCGACACCAAACTCACCTTCAAAGACCCTTCCCACTACGCCAAAGGCGACACCGTCAACATTCTCTACCTCACCGCCGCCTAAACCCTGACTACAGCAAGCCGACCGCACCGCGGGCAGTCGGCTTGCTCCCCTTTATTTCGCCTATTAAGTCCATTCACCCCATTAAACCCAGAAGAAAAAATGCGAACAATCACCGAAATCATCATCCATTGCACCGCCACACGCCCTAACGCCATCTGCACGGTGGAATCCATAAGGAGATACCATCGTTCCCTTGGCTGGCGCGACATTGGCTATCAATACGTCATCTATCCCGATGGCAGCGTCCGCGCTGGCCGCCCTGTGGAGCAGCCCGGCGCACACACCGAAGGTCACAATGCCCACAGCATCGGCATCGCCTATGTCGGCGGCCTCGATGCCAACGGTCGCCCTGCCGACACCCGCACCCCTCTCCAGCGTCTTGCCATGCTCCAGCTGGTGCAGGACTTGATGGAGGAGCACGATATAACATCTATCCACGGCCACAACGAATACGCCGCCAAAGCCTGCCCCTGCTTCGATGTCCAGCAATGGCGCAAAGAGAATAGTCTTTAACCGACCCAATTTCAATTCTCAATTTTCAATTCATGAATAACCTTTGGAACATCATCCCATCAATCCTAACCCTCGTCGCCGGTGGTGGATGGCTGTTCGACCGCCGCCGCCATCGCCAGGAGGTCGAAAGCCTGAAGGCCGACAACCGACAGAAAGACATGAACCTGTCGAAGATGTATGTCGACGAGTTCAAAGAAAACATCGCCGACCCCCTGCGGCGTGAAGTCAGGGAACTACGAACTGAAATAACCCATTTAAGAAATGCGATACAGAAGATTAACGACTGCCCTCATAGCGACGCTTGTCCTGTTTACAGTGAGTTGCAGAAGCAGCAAGACCGTCACGCATCAGACCCACAATGAAACCGTCCACGACACCGTGATAGAGACCGTCACCCTCACCCTCCACGACACCATTCGTGAGACCACCACAATCACTATCCAAACCAACGAGACCGGCGACACCACACGCCTCACTACCAACCGCGACCGCGAGAAGATAACCTCTCGCGACCGCACCTCCGACCACACCCACCACACCACTCGATCCGAAACCGACAGTACCACCAAAGAAACCACAACAGCATCTCCCACTTCGCCCATCCAACCCATCAACCCCAAATCCCTCATCAAACCCCTCCTAATCTCCTTCCTCCTAGGCCTTGCTGCTTTTCCCTTAATAAAGATATTCAGATACTTAAAACACTAGTTACATTTAATATATGACATCACAAATTGTGATCTCATAACGAAATACAACGACAAATGATGTTACTACGGAAACTATACTAAAACAGATACAGGCGAATCCGAATATCACGACACAAGAATTGGCAGAAAAGTCAAAGACTTTCCTTCGCCTCGGCATAGCAAGAAAAGTTTTCTTGCTATGCGCTCGGCTTACGGAAAGTTCAGAATGACTACTGATGGAATATTTTACCATATCAAGAAATTGAAATTGCAACATCGCATTGTTCGTGAAGGTGGAAGAAAAAACGGTCATTGGATTGTGATTGAATAAATGTTATGATAAAAGAAGAAAAATACAGAACCTTGTTACTGCAAGCGCGGTCGTTGATGGACGGCGAGACGGATGAAATTGCGCGAATGGCAAACTTGTCGGCCTTGATTCATCAGGCGTTTGGCTTTTGGTGGACGGGTTTCTATCGTGTCCGGGGCGAAGAGTTGGTGCTGGGTCCGTTTCAAGGTCCATTGGCTTGCACGCGTATCAAGAAGGGCAGGGGCGTCTGTGGTACGGCATGGAAAGAACAGCGCACCATTATCGTTCCCGACGTGGAGCAATTTCCCGGCCATATCGCCTGCTCCAGCGAGTCGCAAAGTGAGATTGTCGTACCCGTATGGCGTGACAAAAAGATAGTTGCCGTGCTGGATATCGACAGCCGTGACCTCGACACCTTCGACACCACCGACCAACACTATCTTGAGCAAGTGGTTGCTATTATGGTAGGTTGAAGGTGGGAGGAATCCT
>JAZLLD010000052.1:0-15343 GCA_045597945.1 Bacteroidales bacterium | reverse complement strand
CGCCGCAGAGGGCGCGGAGGCGGAACAGGTAGCACCTGTCGTCGGGCAGGGCTATGGTGGCCGTGGTGCTGTCGGTTTCCAGTATGGTGGCGTTGTCCCAGCTGCCGCCTTCGGGCATGTAGGCCAGCTCGTAGCCGGCCTGGCCGTAGCGGCTGCGCCAGAAGAGTGTGGCTGTCTGGTTGGCAATGCTGTCGCCCCACAGCGAGTCCGCCTGGGGGCAGGGCTTGATGCGCGAGTCCAGCGTGGAGTCGTAGAAGAATGTCATGACGCTGGCTTCCTGGTAGTTGCCCAGGAATATGCTGTCATAGACGTGCGGTCCTTCTCCCGTCTCTCCACGGAAAATCCATCCGTTGCCGGTCGCAGAAATGTTATACACGCGAAACCAACCTGCATAGTGTATTGGGAATATTTTTGTCACCGCCTTTGTATGTTTGTTAATCTTGCACACTTCAGTCTTTCTCAGCAAATCGAAATCTGCATGCATAATGATTTCGTCGTTGATAAGCAAAAAATCACCTTCAGTACTTATGTTGGTGGAATCAAGAAGATAGAAATCGACAGGGGCACCAGTCACTCTGTTGTAGCTGGTGGTTAGATTAAACTCAATTTGTGGGTGGGAAATGGGAATGGTATGAGCAGAATCTAAGAAGGTGTTAGCATAGCTTGCGCTACAATTGGTGTAAACATTATTTTTGTCTAAGGCAAGACCACCGACGAGTGGGCCGAAGTTATAAGCACCTCTGTTGCGGGAGTTGGTATATATCTGCTGCGTCCACAGGACATCGCCATCCGTATTGAGCTTTATCAGAAAAGGCATTATATTAAAATCTTTTATGTTCGTTGCAGTCAAGTAGTGAGCGGAATCTATAAAGATGGTGGCGGTAAAAGAGTCCGTATCAGCGACGATTTCTCGAAGAGAATAGCCATCGTCGTCTTTGAAATGTCCATTGACATATAATTCGTCGCCATCTACCACCACATGTTCAAAGAATAGTTTGGCAATGTACCTTCTTGGATAGGGGCTGGCAATGCTGTCTATCATAAATCTTTTGTTGACAAGGCTCCATGTGCTGTCAAATTTGAAGTACATAGCATTTGAATTATATGGTTCATTAGGTTTCATACCCAATTGATATTTCCTATTTGTATCGTTATCAACAATAATATATGACCTTGACGATGAATCTTCGTTGAAGTTTTCGCTACATGTGAAAATATGGATATTTTCATCTTTGTCGATGACAAAACGTCCCTGGTTAAAGCCCCACCATAATGGGACCAACATTCCTGCTAATCCTCCATAGAGTTGAACTTCATGAGTGTCGAGGCGATTCCCGTCCAAATCGAATGTTACAAAATATGTATTACTTATATAACCGATACCATAGGGGACCGTCCTCATAGGGGGAATGAGCATTGTGTCGAAAAAGAAGAACCAATTGCCATAAGACTTTACCCATTGAATATCAAAGGCGATGGTTATTTTATTGTCCTTCACGACCATGTTCCACGGGATGCAACCACAGTTAAAACCGCCACGGGCGCACTTGCACCATAATATATTACCAGCCGTATCAATCTTGGCCAGAAAGACCCCGTAGCCATTACCCTGAGGATATCCTGGCATCGAATCTATCGGGCAGATGTATGGTCCGTCCTCGCCAAGTCGTGCAGCTGAGCCGAACTGTCCCCACATGTAGGTGTTGCCCGCACTGTCGATATAGGAGTCCACAACCCTATCAACTAGGCCGCCACCCCCAGGATAGGGATGCCCCTCAGACCACTTGCCCCAGCGAAATCCATGCTCTTGGGCTTGGACACTGCTAGCCAGCATCCCGCAGACGAGCAGGATGCAGCTGATTATATATTTGATACTTTTGAGTGATTTCATAATTCTATATGTTTTTATAATTTGTTGGAGGATTGGCCTTCTGCACAAGTCCTCCAACAAATTATTGGTGATTACTATTTCTTAATCAGTTTGAGATACTCCTGTCTGTCCGACACCGACACCACCTTGACGATGTAGCTGCCTTGGGGCAATAACGAAATGTCAAAGCGGTCTGACGATTCGGCTGAAAGCACTTTCTGCCCATGCATCGTGAACACTTCAATCAGAGAGATATCGTCCTTGGGCAAGTTAGTCCTTCCCACCACTCTGACTGCGCCAGTGGCGGGGTTGGGTTCAAGTCTGAATGCATTTTCTCTTTCTTTGGCAGTGGTGCGCTCAATATCCGCAGGGGCTTTATGCCCTTCATTGAGCGATAGGCACATCTGCCACAAATCTCTATAGGGTACGCACACTGTGGCTGTGCAGATTTTGCCACCATCGCAGCAAAGTATATGGAAACAGAAATCGGCATTGTCAACCACAAGCTGTGTCATCAATCCGTAATCCATCATCAACAAACCTGTATATTTAGAACCGGCAAAGCCGCCGTCGATTATCTGGCCTTGGTCGCACCATACGGCTATTACATTTCCCGACAGGGTGGGGAACAACAGTTCGAAATTAAAGAATGACGACTGGCCGGGGTAGCTGAGTGCTAGGTCAAGGATAAACGAAGGGATGATGCTGATTTCGCAGGTGTCGGGCCGGACGCACTCCATCCAATCAGAAAGGTTCACCACAAAAGCCCCCACATACTCACCGCCGCAGGTCATGGCGAAGACGAAAGAACTGGGTGCGGAAAAATCGTATTGCATGTCGAGTGTAACATCGCGACATTCGCCAGGATTCAGCAACAAGGGGATACCTGAAGATACCGAAGCAGATATGGGCAATACCGGAGCAATATTGTCGATACACACTGGGCCGGTGGTACTGTTGCAGATGGTGACGGTGATTCGATATATCAAATCGCAACCTTCCTGCACACACTCCTTTTTCGATACAATTCCCCAAACCGAAGGGGTGTAGTCCGGGTCGGTCAGAGGCGTGCACCCATCAGACTCAATGGTGAGCTTTGGCGAGACTGCAACGCACCCAAGTCCATAGTCGGGAATAAAAAGGTGGTAGTTGCCAACGGATGGGATATTGAGCTGGTTCGGGCCTGGGGGCAGCATACCACTGCTAATTGGGTTGTTGTCGTAGAACCAGTCCCAAGGAAGTGGTATACGGTTGCCCAAAGTGTATAACGCAAGGTCGGTAGGCAAGGCCTTCTGGTTGATGCAATAGCAACCGGTCAGCAACCCCCCAAAGTCTGGGGCTATAGGAATCAAGATGGTGGCGCCCTGCGACTTGCAGCCTGTGGCTGTGTCGATATAGTATGCGCCGGCAGGGCCGTCGGTAAAGTATAACGAGGAGGTGCCCATTGTGCCATTGCTCCAAAGCAGGTTTTGACCTGAGGTTGAGCAAAGGTCTACTGGACCTGCTGTGATGCAACGATTGCCACAGAATTCCAAACTAGGAGCCGGTGGGGTGGGATGGACAATGAAGTGCGCCGTATCGGTAGCGGTACATCCATTGCTGTCGGTAACCTGTAGCACAAGCTGGTAGGTGCCGGGGTCGACGAGCTGATATCTGAAATTGGGGGTGGTGGCAGTGCCGTTGATGCCGTTGGAATTGGTGATATGCCATAGGTAGGTGTATCCTGAACCGATGTCGCCAACAAATTCGGCCACCTCGTTCTGGCAGTAGGCGCTGTCGCACAGGATGTCCACAAACAGTCTGTTGGGGTATGCGATATTGAGTTCAACCTGCTTCCGGCACTGCTCATCGATGCTGGTGATATCCACTATATAGGTGCCAGCTTCGTAAACGTTAGCTAAGTAATGGCCATCGAACCGACTGCAGGGATGCCAGATATAGTTATTGTTATCATTTGTGGTTGCAATAACAGCACTGTCTCCCGGACAAATTGGATTAAAGAAGGACCGCAATTGATAGTTTCCCAAATGATTATCCTCAACAAATGTGAGGGAGGAATCCGTGACAGAACATCCATTTCGGTCAGTGACTGACAAGGTGACTGTAAATTGTCTGGCTATGCCGTACACATGGTCAATTCCATTGCCGAAATTCCAGTAGTCGTCGCCAAAGTCCCACCTGTAGGTCAGCCCCTCGCCAGTGGCGTCGGCCAGGAAGGTGAAGGCGGTGTGCTGGCACATGCGATCACGAATATAGAGGTTTTGGATTGCGGGCGGCGCATCGAAATGGTAGAGGGTGTCGATGAAACATTCAGGGTTGTTGTCGAATATGATATGCACCATGTGCCAGCCGGTGTCGGCAATGTGAATGCTGACCGAGTCTGTTCCCGTCTGCGGCGCAGGAGTAAAGCCGGTTGTTCTCTCGGTCGCGATGGCGTAGATGTCTAAGGGCGATGCGTCGTCGCGCTGCCCGCTCACCACAAGGTGGTTGTGGCAGTCGTTCCGCAACCGGACATAGATTGCCTGATAGATGGTGTCGTAGATGGTGTAGTAAAAGCAGGAGTCGCCAACGGACCACCGTGCTGTGATCGAAAACGCACCTGTATCGGGAATCATCAGTCTTTGGCTGGCATTAACTATCTTGTAGTGATAGTTGCTGTCGCCCTGTCTCAGGGTGATGTCAAATGGATAGGCCAAACCATAGCGGAGGTTATTGATACGGACGATGTTGTAGCACATGGAGTCTATACCGAACGCAAAGTTCTTGTTTGTGCAACCTCCTGAACTACTGGCTGTGTGAGAGAATCTTCTAGTGCAGCCACAGGTGGTATCGGTGACGATGCACCAATAATCGTCGGGCGAAGCCGCAATGCTGGGCGTGGTGTCGCCTGTCATCCAAAGGAATGTGCAGTTTCCTGCACCATTAGGCAGCACTACTGACAGGGTGTCATTGCTCGAATTGATATTGAAATACATATTGGGGAGAGGAGAACAGGGTGTGACGGATATTGAGGTTGTAGTATCACATCCATATTTTGACACATAATGTAGATGCACTGTATGCTGGTCGGTGTTATAAAAAACAAAGTTCGCTGCTAGGCCGTACGCAAGGTTAGAGGTATTGTTGTCTGTCCACCAATAAGTCAGTTCAGGGTCGCCATCATCAGGATTGGAGACAGAGAATGTTGCCGAATTTCCGGCACAGATAGAATAGTGAGTAATGACAGGAGGATCAATCTCTCCAATCCGCACATAGGCGGTGTCGTACCGTTCAGTGTGGCAATAGACCCGCTTGAGGACCAGCATGACGGTGAATGGTGGATTGTTGGAGTAATTGGCCATCAGGGTGACGGTTGCGTTGAGGTGGCTGCCCTGTACCGACAGTGCGCCGGCGGGGTAGGCCTTCCACTCATAGAGCACATCGTAGTCGGACTGGTCGCGCAGCTTGTCGAGCGTGATGGTCTGCCCCGGGCATACTCGGATGAGGCTGTCGTATGGCCAGTCTGCTATTCGGAAGGGTGCCACGTGATGGACTGCGGCCTGCGACCGGCACCCGGTCCGGCGGTTGACTTGATATACCTTGATGTCGTCAACGATTTGGCCGAAGGTGATGTTGGCCTTGTTGCCGACATGGGTGTGGGTGGCTCCGTCTATCGTCCACTCCCAGAGGATATGGTAGTCGGGGCTGCTGGGTGTGGCGGAATATTCGGCCGTGAATCCCGGGCAGATGGTGTCGGGTCCCGAAATCGCAGTGGGTGCCGGCGGGTTTCCTTTTACATTCACGGTGGTCATAGTCTCGGAGCAGTAGTTGTGGTTACTGGCTCGGATGACGAACAAGCCAACGGTGTCAAACGTGTAGGATAGCGAAGATGCAGTAACGGTGTGGATGGTACTGTCGTTCAGTTGGATAGACCAAAGACTGGGCGAGGAAGTATTGGTGGAAAACGAGAGATTTGACCCAACACATATATCTTCGGTAGAAGGAGTTATGGACAGTGGGTCTTTTACAACGATTTCTTTGGTGACGGTGTAAGGACCGCAGCCAAGGAAACTGCATGAATAGGTGGCAGTAATGGTATATACTCTTCGTTGCTGCGGAATAATTGTCAGATTGTTGTTGTCAGTATAAACATTAATGCCTGTTGACGGTGTCACACTCCATGAATATTGTGTAGCACCCCATAAGGGAAGTGAGAAAGTATATTCGTTGTTGAGGCAAAGAGTGTCAGGTCCATTGATGCTGACGTTGTCTGATATTACAGGAATTTTGATGCTCTTGCGCGACTTGCACTCGCATTTGCAGCTGGTTCCGTCAAGATAGAGTGTGCCAAATCCACTTTCGGGGGCATCCCATTGGACTGTGATGTCGGGACTATGTTGTGGACTGACAATGGTGCCACCTTGGACAGACCAAAGATAATCGGAACATTCGGGGTCGAAGATGGAATAGTTGTGCTGCGAATAAGCGCAAGCCGTGCCAAAACAAGAAAGTTCCAAAGGACAGTTATTATTGACAATGAGTCGGATAACTGCTTCGTCGTAGCAACCACACTCGTTATATACTCGATGGGTGATGGAATATGAGCCAGGGTCTCTGGCCACAAAGGAGACGGATTGGCTGTTGTATGTTCCATAGGGTGTGTCCCAAAAATAATCAACGATGGGCCGGTCTGACGAAGTGCTATTATCGACAAACGAGAGTGTGTCGCCAGCACAGACCTCAATCCATTTGTACTCCGGATTGTTGACATCTACGACATAATTAGGGATGGTGATGATGCCAGCTATGGGCTTATCCTCTAAGACGACTTGAATTTGTTTGGTGCAAATTGAGCTGTCGGGCAGCAAAACCTCCACACTCACCATACCGATGTCGCCATCGCCCCATGTGACATAGCACGAAGAGGCATTTTCACTTGGTTGGAAAGACCCTCCGGCCACTATCCAATTATAGCTAACAGCGGAAGGCGCATAAGCTCTATAAGTTACCGTGTTGTTACGACAGGCTCGAACTATGGAGAAATCATAGTCGTTAGACTCCATGATACAAAGATTGTCGCCTTCTGGCATTAGGATTAAGTCGCATGCGTGTTGGGCAAATCCTGGGGAGGCGCAGCCTAATAGTGCAACAAACAGAAAAATTAGTTTTTTGTTCATAATTGAGGATTATTACATATGGCTAAAAAGAATTGGAAATAGTATTCCCCCCGGTAATTTCATTGGTGGGAAGGATTTGACTAATGGGAATGTACCGGCTTGCTATTTGATTGCATAGCAGGTATATACTCCCGTTTCCTTGTCGTATTCAATAGTAACATGATATCCTGCATCGTGCATCTTTTCCTCCCAAGCATAAGCCTCCTCTTTGCTGGTCGTAGTGTGTTTGATGGTCTCTTTGGCGGAAATAGCAGTTGGTGAGGATTCTACGTTGCGGAAGCTGACCACATGACCTTCTTCGGCCAGAGCGAACATCCGATTCAGGAAATCGTGCCATGTATCTTCACCAATCAGTGTGACGGTGTGCGATACACCATCGATGGTGTATTGCACCGTGTAGGTGGTGCAAGATTCCGATACGATAGATGCTTGGTTAATAGGGCTTTCTTTCTGGCAACTGACGGCCATAGTGCCGAGCACTGCGATGAGTGCGAAGGTGGTGATTGCTTTTCTCATGATAAGTGCTATTATTGATTAATTGATTCTTGAAGGTTGCGATGAAGTGTTGCAAGTAATTCTTGATTATTCTTAGCATGGAATATGGTAAGCGAATGCGAATAGTAGGATGTGGCAAGTTCGTCAAATAATGTTGTGTCTTTGGGAATGCTTACCGGATAGTCGTAAATGGTAAGCCTGTGCGAAAAAATCAGATCCTTTCGATTATCAATTCGTTGCTGCAATTCAGCATCCAATTCGGGTAGCGAAAAATCCTGTTTCAGCGTAGCCCAGCCGGCAGAGTCTTTCGCCTCCAGCAGGGTGACATCAATAAAGACGGTGTCGTTGACGCGGAAGTCTTTGATGAATGTGGCCTCGATGCCTTCCGCATCGGCATACTTTTTGTATATGCTGCTGCACTGGTAGAAGGGGACAGTGCGGGGGCTTAGTCTTACGGCCAGTGCCAACGACACGAGGGCAAGGATGACAAGGGCGGGGAATAGAAGTTGCTTGGACTTGGCTTTCATATTGTTGGCTGTTGTTGCATTTGTGATAAGACAAAATTGACGTTGGCAATGGTTGCGCTGCGTTGTGCCAGCGAGGCATGCGAGGTGGCGCGTCCATTTTGGACAGGGATGACAAGCATGAGTATCATGACCATGACGGATGCAAACACTGCGGCACGGGAAACTGCGCGGCGCAGCAGCAACGAGGTTTGGGGGCGCGGCGAGGCAATGAGGGTCAGCCGCCGGGAAGAATATGTGCGCACAAGGCTCTGCGCTGCCGTGCCGGCAAATATGGCCACGAGTAGGATGAAGAAAAGGAAGTCGAAGATGTCGAGGATATACTGCTGGCGGAGAACGATGATGGCCACAATGGCACCTATGCAGATGGCCGCCATAGCCATGTCGGCAAGCCGGCTGAGCCTGCGGGAGGAGAACACCAGCAGGCGCGGGGCGAGGTGGATGCGCGCAGGGTCGTGGCGTTGGGCAATCAGATCGATGCGTTGGCAGTGCTGCTGCCAGGTGGCTGCCAGATGGTTTAGTAATTCGTCTTCGTTATTGTTCATTTTCGTTTAGCTTTTTAAGTTTCGTTTTGATGCGTGCGATGCGGTGGTTGACGGCGGCCTCGGTGATGCCGAGGGCAAACCCTATGTCGCGGGCGGGAACGCTGTCGAGGTAGAGCAGCAGTAGTGCTTTCTCGTTGGGTAGGAGCCTGTTGATGAGGGTGTAGAGTTCATCCACAAGGGGGTTCTTGTTTTCGTCGGCCAGGTTGTGGTAGGTCTCATCGGTGAGAGATGAGAACATGGGCGAGAGCGACCGATGGCGAATTTGGGAGATGGCAGTGTTGATGGCAATGCGATAAACCCAAGTGTTGGCACTGCATTGGTGGCGGAAGTTAGGCCAGCTTTCCCACAGAGAGCACACGATGTCTTGGTACATATCTTTGACATTTTCGGGATTGCGGTCGGTGAACATAAGGCATACCTTGAAGATGGTGCTGTCGCATTGGCGCAGCATCTCCAAGAATGCTTGGCTTTGGGCCTTGGGCTTCTTGATGTCGTGAAGCGGGGTCTCGGCCTTGGGCGCATGTCGGTGCAGGAGGTCCTTGATAAATGCCATGGGTTTAGAGCTCTTGATATATTAGTCGCAAAAGTGGGCGAAAACTGCCGGGGGTGAAAAAAAAGATTGTGAAGCCTGCTCCGGGCTTCACAATCTTCATTATTCATTATAATATAATCGTAGTTTATTCTACAATGGTCATCTCGTCAACCAGGTGTTTTGCACCGGCAAACTTCTCGATGATGAAGAGGCAGTAGCGGATGTCGAGGCTGATGTTGCGGCAGTAGGCGGGGTCGAAGAGGAGGTCGCTCATGGTGCCTTCCCAGCAGCGGTCGAAGTTGATGCCGATGAGCTGGCCGTCGGCATTGAGCACGGGGCTACCGGAGTTGCCGCCGGTGGTGTGGTTGGTGGCAATGAAGGCCACGGGCATCTCGCCGCGCAGGTTGGCGTAGCGGCCGTAGTCCTTGGTCTTGTAGAGCTGCTTGAGCTTGGGCTCAACCACATAGTCGTAGATGTCGGGGTTCTCCTTGTCCATGATGCCGGCGAGGGTGCTGTAGGGGGTGTAATAGACGGCATCCTTTGGACGGAAGCCTTCCACATGGCCGTAGGCCACACGCAGGGTGAGGTTGGCATCGGGGAAGAAGTTGCTGTCGGGGAACTGCTGCATCATGCCGCGGACGTAGGTGCGCATCAAGCGGTTGATTTCGCGCTTGTTGGCATCGTAGACGTGCTCCTTGTCGGTAGTGTAGGTGTTGGCGTAGGCAGTGGTGAAGAGTTTCACGGCGGGGTCGTTCAAGAGGGTGGAAGCCTGCTTGGGAGTGTACTTCTTGAGCATGGCCAGCAGCTTGCCGGCATTGGTGAGGATAGACTTGTCGTAGACCTGGCCGAGGTACTGCTCAACGGGAGTCTTGCCGCGGAGCTGGTCGATATAGGCGGCCTGGCCTTGGGTGTAGGTGTAGAGCATGGTTTCCACAAAGATGGCGCGGTCCACCACAGAGTGCTTGTCGAAGTCGGAGAAGAATTTCTCATTGTTGGCGGTCATCTTGTCGGCCATTGCGCGAGCTTCTTCAGCATCCTGGATGTTGGCCAGGCGGAAGAGGTGGTTGGCGCGGGTCATGAGGTCAGAGGCCATCACACCTTCGTTGAAATATACCCATTCGATCTCAATGGGGCTGATGCGACTGTAGGCGCGGGTCATGTCGCGCAGCACATTGCGGTACTCATCGCGTTTGTCGGCCCAGGCCTGGAACTCAGCCTCCTGGGCTTTCTTCTGGTTCACGCCGTCGAGGCGGTTGATGCCGAGGGTCTCGCCCTGCCATTCCTTCCAGCCGTTGGCAATGCTGGCTACTTTGGAAGCATATTTAAGACGCTGTGCGGGAGAGAGTTCCATGGCGTTCTTATAATGTTTGAGGCGGATGTCGCGCAGGGCGATGCGGATGGGGTTCTCCTGGATGGCCTGGAGTTCCATCTGGTCGTGGGTGACATAGCGCTGGGTGGTGCCGGGATAGCCGAAGACAAAGGTGAAGTCGCCCTCGTCAACGCCCTTCAGGCTGATATCCAAGTGCTTGAGGGGGCGGTAGGCCACGTTGTCCTTGCTGTAGGGAGCGGGCTTGCCATCTTTGTCGGCATAGACGCGGAACATGGAGAAGTCGCCGGTGTGGCGGGGCCACATCCAGTTGTCGGTGTCGCCGCCGAACTTGCCGATATTGCTTGGGGGTGCGCCCACAAGGCGGACATCGGTGAACACCTCGTTTACATACATAAAGTACTGGTTGCCATAGTAGAAGGGTTTGATGATGGCCTTGTAGTGGGTGCCGGCAACGGCCTCGGTGGTGATGATGGTAATGTTCTGCTTCACGATGCGCTCGCGCTCCTCCTCGGAGGTCTTGTCGTTGATGCCGGAGAGCACGCGGTTGGTCACATCCTCCATACGCACCAGTCGGGTGGCGGTGAGGCCGGGGCAGGGCAGCTCCTGGTCGCGGGTCATGGCCCAGAAGCCGTGGGTCAGGTAGTCGTGTTCCACGGTGCTGTGGCTGGTGATGTAGCTGTAGCCGCAGTGGTGGTTGGTGAGGAAGAGTCCCTGGTCGGAGACAAACTCACCGGTGCAGCCCTGGTTGAAAAGGATGATGGCATCCTTGAGGCAGGCGTTGTTGATGTCGTAGATATCCTGGGCGGTGATGCGCATACCGGCGCGCTGCATGGCGGCCTGGTTTTTGCCCAGCAGCATGGGAATCCACATGCCCTCGTCGGCAACCACGGTGGGGATGAGCAGGGCGAGAAGTGCTAATAGCGAAATTGTTTTCTTCATAATATTTATTGTTTATTTTTTTCTGGGAAATCTAGAGGTTCTAGAATTTCTAGAATTTCTAGAACCTCTAGGATTACTTATTTTGCCAGGGTCTTCAGTGCCTCGGCGGCTGCGGCCAGGAGGGGCTGGGTGCTCACCTCGGAGCCTACGGCGTGGCGCATCCAGTTCTGCGGGGTGAGGCGGCCTACGGGGTAGATGCGCTGGATTTCGTCGGCCACCACCTTGCCCTTCAACTGCTGCTCAAGCTGGAACTGGATGATGTGGCCGTAGGGATAGTTGGGCAGATAGAGGGGCGAGTCGATCATGTGGCTGTAGATGGCCAGGATGGGCGAATTCTCCTCACCCAGGTTGGGGGCGAAATACTTGTTCCACACCTCCTGGGCGATGGCAATCACCTGGTCTTTCAGCTGGGCGGCCGTTGCGTCGGGGTGCTCATAGAGCCAGCGCCATGCGTACATGTCCACCAGCGAGACACCCATGATTTCATAGCAGCCCCAGAAGATGTCGAGGGTGGCCAGGGCATCCTTGTCGGGGTTGGCATCCTTGTAGCCCAGCAACTCCAGGTCGCGGGTCTGGAACACAAAGGCCAGGGCCTCGGTGAAGCCGGTGTTGGGCACACCCTTCATAATATAGTTGTCAACATCGTGCAGGGTGATGGTCTGCTCCACATTGTGGCCAAACTCATGCACGGCAATGTTATAGCCCTTGTAGTCCATGCCGTTAGCACCAATGCGGGTGCGGAGGCGGGCATTGTCGCTCCGCATATTGCTCTCCCATGCGTGGCCGGCACCGCGAGAGGGGTCGACAGTCACATGGTTGCAGATAAACTGCGACTTCTCATTGCTGAAACCCAGCTGTTTCAGGATGGAGGGCATGCCCACGCTGGCGAAGGCCTCCTTGTTGGGGTAGAGCTTCTGGGTCTTGGCGGTGAGCTCATCCTCGCTGATGCTGCTGCGGCTCTTGAAACCGTCGTACCAGATATCAAAAGGCTCAAGCTTGCGGCCCATGCGCTGCTCGATCAGTTTGGCCACCTGGCCAACCACGGGCGAGCTGCAGAAGGTGGTGAAGAGCTGCTCGATTTCGTCGTAGCTCACCTCCATATCGGCACTGAAGGCGCGGTCTATAGCAGTGGGATACATGGGGTTGTAGCGGTCCACCTGCTGCATGGCGTGGAAGTTGTCGAGGAAATACTGGTAGCGGGTCAGGGGCTCGCCCTCGGCCTTCACCTCCTTGCCGCCGAGGTCTTTCACCTCGTTGCTGTAGGGTGCCCAGATATACTGGTCGTTGTTGATCACACACTCCGGGATGCTCTGGTCGATAATGCGGCGCATCACCTGGTAGATCATGCGCTGCTTCATCAAGCCGCTGTCGCCCTCGTTATAGTGGGTCTTCAGCTCATCGCGCAAACCCCAGTGGGTGATGAGGGCCATGTCGGCAAAGAGAGCTTTGCCCTGGTCGTCGCGCAGGCGGCCCATCATGATGTTATAGTTAGAGATATAGTTGTCGGCGGCGGCCAGCTGGCCGGCCAAGAGCTGGTTGCATGAGGCCGGAACGCGCGAGGTGAACAAGTCGCCCAGGCGGGCGTAAGCCCACTGCTGGCGGCTCCAGGTCTTGCCCAGCTCATTCTTCTCCTCCAGGGTGTAGAAGGGGAAGTTGAGCACCACCACGAAGGCAATCTTCTGCTCATACATATCGTCGTCGAAATGTGCCGAAGGGTCAAAGCCGCCGAACATCTCGTCCAACGCAGTTGCCTCAGGACCATCCACATGGATGTGCAGTTTCAGGTCCACGCCAATCTTGTTGAAACAGCCCCAGAGGCTCTCCAGATTGGCCTGCAGGGTGGCGGCCATCTCGGCCAGTGCGGCGCTGTCGGCCACAAAATTGTCCAAGCAGAAAGCCTGGAACTCCTCGGCCGTGCCGTCCTCGGCGGTCCACAGCGAAGCGGCCTGCGGCACACTGCGTTGCATACGTGCCAGCTCGGCGTCGCCATACTTCTCCTGCAGGGCCGCAATAGTGGCCTGAACAGTCTTCTCATCGATATTACTCATAGCCGTGTTGTTGTCTTTCTTGCTGCAAGCCGCCACACACAAAAGCATGACTGCCAGCAAAACCGATACAATTTTCTTCATAATAAATGATATTAAAATAAAATGCAAAGATACAATTTTTTTCGGTTATGGGCATAAAAACTCCGCAAAAACATGAAGTTTTTTTGGTTATGACTTATAAATCTGATGAAATTGGCAAAGAAATACTGCGGCAGCCCAAGTGCCGGAGATGGATGTTCCCCGGAGGGGGACTTGAATGGAGGCTTTAGCTATAGGGCTGGTTGCCATTCGGGTGTTCCTCCGGCACACGCTGCATCTAGGCCTTATGGCCCACAGAGGTTTTGGTTATGCCAAAACCTCTGTGGGGTTTCGCACCGACTTAGGGTCGGTGGAATAGTGTCTCCGACACTGGGGCTGACGCAAACAAGAGCACTGAATTCACACCAATACACTTGCCATCGGCTATCAGTCAAATACTTTGGTGATTAATGCGGAAGCAAAACCGACACAACGGTATAACAAAAAATTGAGCCCTACTTATAAAGCGGGGCTCAATCAATAAATCAGGAATTTTCCATTTCTCTTCTTTCAGATAGAAGATACCATACAAAATACGAACGACTCGAATCATGATAGAAATTACCGGTTTTCGAACGGAATCCGAAGAAAGAAAATTTGAACTCGTCGACAGCCATCAAATCATTATCTTTAGACACTAATATCGTCAATACACAACGATTCAATACTGCATTAGTTTTCACTATTCGTGAATACTCATACAAGTCCCCCATTGTAATAAGCCAACCATTGGACTTTTTACTACAAAGACAACCAGAATACCCACATGGAGTATCAACCGGACCTTTATAAAAGGACACGTAATGACCAGTTCTTTCAACATGACCTGGAGTTTTTCTGACCGTTGTTGTAGTCGGCCAAGCTTTAGGATCGATTGAACGACCCAGCTCAATAAGCTCATCCTGATGACTATCCAAAGTATCCAACAGAGAATAGAAGTTCATACGATACCAATCCGGTATGTACTCGGAAACCGAGGCAAACTGAGCGCGGAACTCACTTTCAGTCCACTTTCCATTCTGAGAATAGAGTTTGGACATCAATGCGGCCAAGGAGTCGACTTGCTCTACACTCAGGGTGTCGTCACGGAAAAGGGAGATTGAATCCTCATCTGAGATATACCAGATAGAGTCTTTTGCAATCTTCTCCATTTTCTCCTGGAAGGAGAGGTCGAGATAGGTCAGGGGATCCACCTCAACTACGGGCTCATCCTCCTGCACGTCATCTTTAACTACCTTTTCCTTTTCGCAAGAAGCCAGGGCGGACAAGCCCACCAAGGCAACCAGGCCTAGAAAAAACTTAGTACGGATTTTATTCATTGTTAAGCGTACATTTCCGTCTGCCATGCTCAGGGCCGACATAATACAATATAGAAAGTGGAGCCATCCATTACTAACCATATCTCTAACAGTAGGGCTGCACTCCCAGATTACGAAAATAAGGTCAAGATGAAAAGCCCCACATGGATGTATCGTAAACATATACGAATACAAACCAAAGGAGCACATCAGCTGACTTTATTCCTCGTAATCATGTAAAATGTGCAGTTTTACTGTTAAGGAATAAAGCGTATAATGCGCTTTCTTAATCAGTTATGATGCCAAACCTCGCAGGCATCATGAGTGCAAATATACGCATTATTTTTGAATCCGCAAAACATTTTTTGAGGGTTGGTTGCGTTTGTTTCACGCCCCGGCAGTTCCACCCCAGCTTCGCCCTTCCTTCGCTCGTTTTACCTTAGTTATACTATATTTATACCTTAGTTATTCTATTATATATAGGATAAATATAGTATAAATAAGGTATAAATATAGGATAAGGAACGG
>JAZLLD010000051.1:0-33043 GCA_045597945.1 Bacteroidales bacterium | reverse complement strand
AGGATGCCGCAAGCCAGATATACGGCACGGCGGAAGGCCTGCTCGCTGGCTTTGTCCTTGCCGGCGATGTCGAGGGCGGTGCCGTGGGCGGGGGAGGTGCGAACATAGGGGAGGCCGGCGGTGAAGTTGACACCCTCGGTGAAGGACATGAGTTTGAAGGGGATGAGGCCCTGGTCGTGGTAGAGGGCGAGGACGCCGTCGAACTTATTGAACTCGCTGTTGCCGAAGAAGCCGTCGGAGGGGTAGGGACCGTAGGCGAGGACACCTTTGCTCTGCACTTCGTCGATGACGGGTTTGACGACGGTGGCGTCGAGGTTGCCGATAACGCCGTTGTCGCCAGCATGGGGGTCGAGGGCGAGGACGGCAATCTTGGGCATGGGTACGCCGAAGTCGCGCTTGAGGGACTCGTTCATGAGCATGATTTTGTCGTAGAGGAGGTTGTGGGTGATGGCGGTGGGCACATCCTTGAGGGCGAGGTGGTTGGTGACGATGCCGATGCGGATGCGGTCGCAGACCATGATCATGAGGCTGCTGCAGCCGAACTGGTGGGAGAGGTACTCGGTGTGGCCGGGGAAGTCGAAGTCGGCAGACTGGATGTTCTTCTTGCTGATGGGGGCGGTGACGAGCACGTCGATGGCGCCTTTCTTCAGGTCTTCGCAAGCGCGGTTGAGGGAGAGGCGGGACTGTTCGCCAGCCACTTCGGTGAGCTTGCCGACATCGAGTTTGACTTCCTCGGAGGTGAGGTTGACCACGTTGAATTTGCGGTCGGCAGCTTCTTGTGCGTCGTGAATGCCGTTGAAGGAGATGTCCTGGTGCAGGGCCAGGAGTTTCTTATGGTAGGAGGCAACCTTGGTGGAACCGTAGAGCACGGGGGTGCAGTGCTCGAACATGCGGCTGTCGCTAAAGGTCTTAAGGATTACTTCATATCCTACACCGTTGATGTCGCCCTGAGAGATACCCAGGCGGATGCGGCTGTTGTTCTTTTCTTCTTTCATTGTTATTTTGTTATTGCGGCCGAAAGGCCGTATGATGTATACTTGTTGATTCGATGGTTATTGTTTCTTGACTACTTCGTAGGTCTGGAGGAAGGCATAGAGGAGTCGGATGCCGTAGCCCGAGCCTCCGAAGGTGTAGTAGTTCTGCTTCTTGGAGAAATAGGCCACTCCGGCAATGTCGAGGTGGATATAGGGGGTCTCGCCAGCGAAGTGGGCCATGAATTTGCCCGCGGTGATGGCACCGGCCTGGGGAATGCCGCAGTTCTTGATGTCGGCCACATCGGACTTGATGAGGTCGTCGTATTCGCTCCAGAAAGGCAGTTCGGCGATGCGCTCGTAGACTTGGGAACCCATGATTCTGAGCAGGCTGAAGGGGTTGTCGGCGTTTTGCTGCATGGCAGCGATGCCGAATGTGCCGATGGCTCGCACGGCGGCACCGGTGAGGGTGGCGCAGTCGATGATGAGCTCGGGGTTGTGGTTGGCTACGGCGTAGGCTATGGCGTCGGCCAGGAGGAGGCGGCCTTCGGCGTCGGTGTTGACGACCTCGACGGTGGTGCCGTCATACATGGTGAGGACGTCGTCGGCGGCAAAGGCGTTGAAGCCGGGGCGGCTGTCGGTGAGGGGCAGGAAGGCTGTGAGGCTGACGGGCAGGTGGTTCTCGGCAGCCGCAAAGATGACTGATGCCATGGTGGCTGCGCCGGCCATATCGGACTTCATCTCCTGCATGTAGTCTTCAGGTTTGAGGTTGAGTCCGCCTGTGTCGTACATGACGCCCTTGCCGACCAGGGCAATGGTCTTCTGGTTGACGGCATTTTGGGGGTGGTATTCGAGGACAACGAAGCGGGGTTCGTCGACGCTGCCTTTGTTCACGGCCAGCAGTCCGCCCATGCGAAGGGCCTCGAGTTTCTTTTTGTCGAAGATGGTGCATTTGACTTGGAGGTCGTTGGCAATGGACTCTAACTCGGAGGCGAATTCCTCGGCGTTGAGGTCGGCAACAGGCAGGTTGACCCACTCGCGGCACCAGTAGATGCGGTTCCAGAGGCGGGCGTTGCGCTCGAGCTCTTCGGGCGAGAGGAAGGTGGCTTCGATGGCAACTTTTTCGATATGTGCCGGGGTGGTGGTCTTGTATCGGTCGAAGGTGTAGTCGGCCAGGCTCATTCCCTCAAGAAATGCGACAACCTCCTCGGGGATAATGCCTTCGCCGGTGAGGGCGGCGGACTGTTGTTTGTTGTCCTTGAGCATGGTCACGACTTTGTCGGCACTGCGGCGGATGCGCTCCTGGCTTTCGTTAGCGGCCTTGTCGGAATCGAAGTTGACGATGTACAGGTGGTAGGGGAGACGGTCGAACACTACGATGGCCTCGGCGTCCTCCTGGCGGCGGGCTTTGAGGTATTCGAGTTCTTTCTTGTTGAGCGGAAGGGCACGGTCGGCCACTTCGTTTCCATAAAGGAATATTACGTTGCCGTCGTATTCTTTGGGATTTATCTGTTCAAGTACGAATTGCATAATTTATAACTTTAACTTTGGCGTTAACTGTAACTGGGTGGTGCCGGTTGGCGGTTAACGTTGGGGATTATACGTGTTTAATTAATATGATTACTTTATTATTATTCTTTAGCATTTCGAGGGTTTGGTAGAAGCGGTCGCGCGAGGGGACGTCCATCCAGGCGGTGGGTTCGTCGAAGATGAGCACGGGGGCATCGCTATAGAGCTGGCGGGCGAGGGCGATACGCTGCCACTGTCCCATGCTGAGTTCCTCGCCATCGTCGAAGAGGCGGCCCAGGGGTGTCTGATAGCCTTTGGGCAGTTTTTCGATATATTTGTCGGCGCCGGCCAGGTGCGCTACATGGCGGACGCGCTCGGCATCGAAGTGGTCGATGTCGCCAAAGGCTATGTTCTCCTCGGCGGTGCAATAGAAGCGGACGTAGTCCTGAAAGATGGCCCCCATGCCACGGCGGAGCTGCTTGACGTCGTAGTCGCGCACGTCTACACCGTTGACGAGAATCTGGCCTTGGTTGGTGTCGTAGAGGCGCAGGAGCAGCTTGAGGAGGGTGGTTTTACCAAAACCGTTCTCGCCCTCAATCTGTGTCACTTCGCCGGCGCGGGCCACTAAGTTGTAGTGGCTCAGCACGTCGCGATCCATCTTGGGGTAGCGGAAGGTGATATCGCGGAATTCTACGGTTTCGACTTTCTTGGGGAATGGTTTTGCCTCTGGTTTGGAAACGATGGTGGGCTGGAGGTCGAGGAACTCGAAGAGGTTGCCCACAAAGAGGCGGTTGTCATAAAGTTCGGAAACGGCACCCACCAGGCTGGTCATTGCGGCTTGGCCGCGGCGGAAGGCTTCGAAAAGCATGACGAATGAGCCCACGGTAATGGCACCACGCATGGCTCCCATCATGAGGAACATGGTGACTAAGAAGAGTGCCAGGGTTTCGACGATGGCGCAGACGGCGTCGTACATGGCCAGGCGTCGTGAGATTTTAAGTAGTGTGCGCACGAGTTCTTGGCGGATTTTGACAAATCGATCGCGGAAGTGTGGCGCTAGGCCGAAGGTGCGCATTTCTTTGGCAAAGTCGCGGTTGCCCAGCAGGGCGGAATAGTAGCTGGAGCGGCGATAGAGCTGGGTGCTGTTGCGGCGGAAGGTGTAGATCTGTCGCGACTTGATGACGCGGACTATGAATGACGGCAGCACGGCAACCACCATGACTACGATAATCCATGGTGAGGCGGAAACAAGCATGACCATGATGCCGGAGATGGTGATCAGCGAGCCGATGAGGTTCATGAATCCCGTGAGCACCTGTAGCGGGCGGAAGGACGACTCTTGTTGGGCGCGATGATAGGTGTCGTGGTATTCGGGGTTGTCGAAATAACTCATGTCGAGCCGGGCCGACTGCTTTTGCATCTTGTCGCTTAGGTAGTCGATGAGGCGTTGGCGCATTACATCGTTGTTAACGCCGCTCATCACACCCACAAGTCTGTTGATCAAGAAGATGGATGCAAAGATGAACAAGCAGACCATAGGCGTCATTTCCACCCCCATCACTACTTGGGTGTTGCCGGTGGTGACGGAGTCGACAAGGTATTTCAATATGAATAGGCTGGCGAGTGGCAGGAGGCTTTGTGCCACAACGTACACGATTCTAAGCCAGAAGCAGCGCTGGTTGCTCTGGCGTATCATATTGAGTGCTTTGAGTAATTGTTTCATTTTATAATAATTGTTTTTACGGCGTTGCGGCCGAGGGTCTTGTTGATAGACTCGGCCAACGAACTGCGACGATTAAATAGCTCTTGTTTTAAGGCTGCGGAAGCTAGCTCAAGGATGAGTGTGCCTTTTTCGAACTTGACAGTCCAGGTGAGGCGGTTGATGAAGTCGCCTACCACCTTGGAATAAGCCCGCTTCACATCCATCTCCATGGCGACATCGTCCATATCGAGTCTGTGGTAGGCGCGCTTCAGCAAGTCCTGCAGTGTATGTTCGTTTCCGTAACCCATAATTTATTTTTCTTCAATAAGAGTTAGTTCACCTTTGGTGACATTGAATATTCGGTGTTCCACTTGAGGTATTTCGGCAAAGATGTGTTCCACACGGCCGGGTTGGGTGTCGGTCAGGAAAACTTGGCCGAAGCGGTCGCTGCCCACGAGGCGGATAAGCTGCGTGACGCGGAGCATGTCGAGTTTGTCGAAGATGTCGTCTAGCAGTAGGATGGGCTTCTGCCCGCAACGCTGGAAGATGTATTCGAACTGAGCCAGTTTCAGTGCCAGCACAAAGGTCTTCTGTTGGCCTTGTGAGCCAAACTTTTTCACAACCATGTCGCCAATCATCAGTTCCAAGTCGTCCTTGTGTGGGCCCACGGTGGTGTACTGGGCATATTTGTCGTGCTGGCGGGCTTCGACTAACTGCTGAGCCAGCGGGATATCAGCGCAGGTAGAGTATTTCATCACAGCCTCTTCTGAGCTGTCCGTTATCCATGAAAAATACTCAGCGAACAAGGGCAGGAAGTCTTTCAGAAAAGTGCGGCGGCCTTCGTAGAGCACCTCACCGTGTCGAGCCACTTGTTCGTCCCAGATGGCAATCGAAGGCTCGTCCCAGCAGCGGTCTTCATAGAATTGTTTGAGCAGTTTGTTGCGTTGGTCGATGGCTTTCTGGTATTGCAGCAGGTGGTCGAGATAAGATTTGTCGGTCTGAGATATCACACCGTCGATGAATTTGCGGCGCACCTCGCTGCCTCCCTGAATGATGTTCTGGTCGTTGGGGGAGATGATTACCAATGGGATGCGGCCGATGTGCTCGCCGAAAGTCTTGTAGGCCTTCTTGTTCCATTTCATCTGCTTGGGTTGGCCTTTCTTCTCAACGCACGACACTAGCACCTGGTCTTGGTCGAAGGAATAGGTGCCGTGGATGGCAAAGAAGTCTTCGCCCTGGCGGATATTTTGGGAGTCAATGGAGTTGAAATAGCTTTTGCAAAAGGAGAGATAGTAGATGGCGTCCAGCAGGTTGGTTTTGCCTACGCCGTTGTTGCCCACAAGGCAGTTCACATTGCGGCAGAAGTCCACGTCTAAATCGGCGTATGACTTGAAGTTGCTCAGTTTAAAGTTAGTCAGATGCATGTGTCTTTGTGTTGTCGAGCTAATTTGTTATTCTTCTTTGGTCAGTTGTTTTGCCACCGCTTCCATGAGCCACCGCGGTGTGCTTGTTGCCCCGGTGATGCCCACGTTCTGGACATGCGCAAACCATTCCATATCAAGTTCGTCCACATCAGATATCAGTCGGGTGTTGGGTTGCACATGCTTGCAGTATTCATAGAGGTAATGCCCGTTGGAACTTCCTTTTCCGCTCACAAACAGCACTATATCCACGCTCTTGGCAAAGTCTTCTAGCTGTACGGCTCTGTTGGCCACGCGGTTGCAGATGGTGTTGTAGGCCATGAAGAAGCCCTCTTGGTCTTTCTTGCCCTGCTGAGCTAGCCGGTCTTCGACGTTTTTGATAAGCAGCGAATAGTCTTCTTTGCTCTTGGTGGTTTGAGAATAAAGTCGGATGGGTCGGTTGAAGTCGATGCCTTCCAGGTCGTCGGGAGTGCTGACTACCACGGCACTGTTGTCGGTCTGGCCGCAGAGGCCTATCACCTCGGCATGTCCGGGTTTACCGAAGATGACCACTTGGCCATTGGGCGAAATCTGGCACATCTCTTCGTATCCTTTGCGGATTTTCTGTTGCAGCGCCAGCACGATGGGGCAAGTCGCATCAATCAGTTCAATACCCATGTCCTTGGCCTTCTGATAGGTCGAAGGAGGTTCGCCGTGGGCCCGGATGAGCACTTTCTTCCCACTCAGCTGGTCCAGTTGTTCGTGGCCGATTACGCGCAATCCTTTCTGGTTCAGGCGCTGTACCTCGGCATTGTTGTGTACAATATCGCCCAGGCAGTACAGCACCTGGTTGTGGGCGAGTTGCTCCTCGGCGGTTCCGATGGCTTTCACCACACCGAAACAGAATCCTGCGTTATCGTCAATCTTTATCCTCATTATTCATTATTTTACTTTACAAATTCAGCCTTGTTTTAGCTCAAACACTGGTTCTCAAAGTTGGCTGCGTCAAGCACCTCGTCGTACTCTGCGGGCGTCAAGTCGTTGAAGAAGAAGTAGACGGGGTTCACTTTATTGCCGTTCTGTATCACTTCGTAATGGAGGTGATAGCCCGACGACAGTCCGGATCGGCCCACAAGACCAATCAGGTCTCCGCGGTGCACGCGCTGCCCTTGTGCCACTTTCACTTCCTGCAGGTGGGCATACAATGTTTGGAATCCATAGCCGTGGTTGATCATCACCACAACGCCGTAGCCGCCCATGTTGGCTCCGCGGCCGGCAACCTTTACTGTTCCGTCGCCTGTTGCATAGACCGGTGTGCCGGCGGCAGCTGTCAGGTCGATGCCTGTATGCATGCGGCGGTAGTGCAGGATGGGGTGATATCGCATACCGTAGCCCGAGACGATTTTGCACTGGTTCTTCTTGATGGGCATGATGGCGGGCATGGTGGCCATGCGCTGCTCCTTGGTTCCTGCCATCTTGAAGATTGCGTCCAGCGAAACTGACTGCGAGTAGAGTCGCTGTTCCAGGGAGTCCACTCGTTTCTTTGTGTCGATAATCAGTCGGCTGCTAGCCCTGCCTTCCAGCTTGCTGTAGTCCTGTTCCACAGGGCGGCGCTTGCTGTCGCTGATGGGGGCAGCGCCGAAGATGGTTCGGTACACCGAGCTGTCGCGGTCTTCCAGGTCGTCCAAAACCTTGTTGGCCCTTGTCACGCTTTGGTTCAGTTGGGCCAGTGCGCGGCGATATTGAGCAATGTCGCCCTCCAGCATGCGCTCTTTGGGTGAGTCAATCACGTTGAAAGCAATGATTGTGAAGATCACACCCAGCACTACGCCCAACAGCACGGTAGAAGATATTCGCTTCAGACGGTCACGCAGTGTGGCCTCCACTTTCTCGTAAGAGAGTGTGTGCGGATTGAATCGATATATGTATTTCTTTTTCATCTGTTGTCGTGTTTGTTGCTGGAGGCCGACCGGCTTTGTCCGAAAAGTGTTAGTTGGCTAGCCTACCTATTAGGTCTTTTGGGGCTATTTCTCCAAAAAATGTTGTTTGTAATATTCCTGGTATTCGTCGAAGACTCTGTGGAAGTTCAAGGCTTTGCGGTTCTCGCTAAAGTAGAAGCGCAGTTTCAACTGTTTGAAGTAAAGGTCGGATACCATGCGTTGATGATGGTGCTCTTTGCCATCGTCTTCTCCGGTCGACACCGAGTCTTTGTTCACCAGCAGACCGTCGCCATATTCTTCATAGCTGCGGCTGTGCTGTCTTTGCGACAATCCGTCAACTTCGTTGGAGTAGCTTTCCAGCACTTGGTCGGCAATCATGTCGTAGGCCGACTGGTCATAGCGCATGGTCAGCTCTTCGATGGGAATCACGTCAAAGTCCACTGCGTCGCGGGCGAAGATTACAAAGTCGGGATACCACAGCAGCAGGTTGCCGTAGCTGTCGCGCATCATGGGGGTCATCAGCGGTGCCTGCATATAGTTGAAAATGCCCATGTCGAAATACACCTGGCGGAAACCAGATTCTTCCAGCGACATATCCTCGGTCAGGGTGCGCGAATGCCAGATGTGGTGGTAACCAGTCAGTTCTGAGAATGCGATAACCACCTTGCTGAAGGCTTCGTATTTCTCCTCGCCATAGGTGGTGGGGACGATAATCTGCAGATTGCGGACGTCGTGCTCCAGTTTGGCAATCTTCGACTTGATGTTTGCCAGCACATGGCTCTGGTAGGAAGTCAGCTTGTGGCGTTTGTGTCCCAAATCTTTAATGGCCATTTTGAAACGCTCGCACTCTTCGGCTTGTTTGGCATAAGGAAGCACACGGGCATAGGACTCCAGAATCTGCTCCTTGTATTTCTCGCGGCATGCGGTCTGTGCTGCCTCGGCGCGGGCGATTTCGTTCTCGAAGTCAAATTCCTGACCCTTCACCATTTTCCAATAGGAGGGAACCAGTTTGGCACGCTCGCCCTTGCAGAATTCCTTGTAGGATTTGCTTGAACTGTTGCGTACGAAGAATCCGGTGCCTGGTGTAGTCCCTTCGATATAGTGGCCAGACTTGTAGGAAGCCTCGTATTTGCCACGAATACCAAATAGGTTCGGCGTGTAATGGTTTGTTACCCAGACATTCAGGTTCTTGGCAATAGCCACTTTTCTTTTCGGAAATATTTTCATTTTTTCTACTGTTTGATTTTTTTCAATGCCAAGGTCATATTTCTTGCCGAATCTGGCCTTGGACTAAACCCCTTGTTTTTTTCTGTCGTTGTATAGTGGATAATGAAGGGTCTGCTGGAATTCAATTATTTCGGCAGACCCTTGCCTTATCTGCTAACCGTGAATGGCTTTGCCGTAGGCAGCCTCGATGGCCTCCATCACGGCCTCACTCATAGTGGGGTGAGGATGGATGGCACCGGCCACCTGCTTGGCGGTCAGACCATTCTCGCGGGCGGTAACTATACCGGCAATCATTTCAGTCACATTGTCGCCGCACATGTGGCAACCCAAGATCTCATCGGTGTTCTTGTCGATGACCATCTTGATGAAACCGTCGGTGTTGCCTGCAGCGGTAGCCTTGCCGCTGGCCTTGAAGAAGAACTTGCCAACCAAGATTTCCTTGCCGGCCTCCAGAGCCTTCTTCTCGGTCAGACCCACGCTGGCCACCTCAGGAGTGATGTAGGTGCAGCCGGGAATGTTGCTGTAGTTCACCAGCTTGGTCTCGTGGCCAGCCAGGTGTTCAACACAGCAGATTGCCTCAGCGCTGGCCACATGTGCCAGGGCGGGACCGTGAACCACGTCGCCGATAGCGTAATAGCCGGGCACGTTGGTCTCGTAGTAGTCGTTCACCACAATCTTGGTGCGCTCCACCTCGATGCCAGTCTCTTCCAGGCCCAGGTTCTCCAGGTTGGTGATAACGCCCACGGCGCTCAGCACCACGTCGCAATCCACCTGCACCTCGGTGTTCTTCTTCATATCTTTGATGGTAACGTGGCAGATATCGCCTTCCACGTCAACCTTCTCAACACTTGCGTTGGCCATCACCTTCATACCCATCTTGCGGAAGCTGCGGCTGATCTGGGCTGCAGTGTCCTCATCCTCATTGGGGAGAATCTGGGGCATGAACTCAACCAGCGTTACCTGCACGCCGATGCTCTGATAGAAGAAAGCAAACTCGCTGCCGATAGCGCCGCTACCGCAAACCACCATGCTCTTGGGCTTGAAAGGCAGGGTCAGTGCCTCGCGATAGCCGATGATGCGCTTGCCGTCCTGAGGCATGCTGGGCATCACGCGGCTGCGTGCGCCGGTAGCAATAATGATGTGTTTGGCCTCATACTCGGTCACATTGCCCTCAGCATCGGTCACGTCAATCTTGTGCTCGGGTTTCACCTTGGCGGTACCCATAATCACGTCTACATTGTTTTTCTTCAGCAAGAACTGTACACCCTTGCTCATGGTGTCGGCCACGCCGCGGCTGCGCTGCACCATAGCGGTGATGTCGGCCTCCACGGGCTGTGCTGCCACACCGTAGTTGGCAGAATGGTTGATGTAGTTGAACACCTGCGCACTCTTCAGCAGCGCCTTGGTGGGGATGCAACCCCAGTTCAAGCAGATGCCGCCAACGTTTTCACGTTCCACAACAGCAGTTTTCATTCCCAGCTGCGAAGCCTTCACAGCTGCCACATAGCCACCAGGGCCACTTCCGATAACGATAAGATCGTAGTTCATTTTCTCAGTATTTAATTATTATATTTATTATTATCAAAAAAAATGCGTCAAAAATTATTCTGCAAAGATACGACTTTTTTTCAGATTAACAAATTATTTTTTAGAACTTATTATTAAAATCAATAATTGCATCCTCCGCCAGCCACCGCGTTTGTCGCTGTTGGTGTCGAAAAATTCGGTCTCTGCCGCGGCCAACACATTCTCAAAACGCCTTGCCAAAGATTCTGAAGAAAAAAGTTTTTATGACAAAAAAAATGTGTATTTTTGCAAAAACAATAATTGCGTTATACCGCAGTTATTTTAGTTGTTCAAAATATTGTAATATAAGTTTTTAATGTTAGATATATGAAGAAGTACTTCATCTGCATATTCCTCCTTTTCTCATCCATATCACTCTTTGCCCAAAAGTATGATATGCGATTTGAACTGCCAAAAGTTGGCGACAGTGTGCTGTATATCGCCCAGCACTATCGCGACCAGTTGGTCATCCTCGACAGTTGTGTCTTGGGCAATGGAAAGCAGAACAAATTCAAGACTTCCGGCGATCCTAATACTTATATTTTTAGCGGTAAAAAGAATTGGGACAAAGGCATATACGCCATTGTTGGCGAAGACCGGAAAAAGTCAAAGTTCGACTTCACGATTGATGGCAGCCAGCGCTTCACTCTTGAGTTTTCTCCCGCATTAGACCTTGTCAAAGCGGTTGGATCTCCTGCCAACGAGGCTATGTTTGCCTACCTAGCCAAGCTTTCTGTGGCCAAGTTCAGGGTGAAAGAAATTGAGAAAAAGAAGATGTCTTCCGACCATAAAGTAGTAGATGAAGCTGAGAATGATATGAAACTGTTATCCAAAGAAATGGATGAATGGCAAAACTCTTTCGTCAAAGCCAACAGTAAGTATTATTTCTTCCACTTGGTTTCTATGTTCGCAGGCCCTCAGGTTCCTGACGAAGTGGAGGATAAATCGCTCTATTATCGCGCCCATTATTGGGATGATGTCGACCTCACCGGCCACTCGCTTGTCCGCACACCAGACCTTTTTAATAAGATGAATTATTTCTTTTTTGGTCTGCTTTATCATGCCGACATGGACACCATCTGCAAGTATGCCGACCAGGTGCTTGGCCGCATGGAAGGCGACACGCTGATGCAGCGCTATTTCCTCGACTACATTATGCCCAAATACTATCGCTCCACCAAGAATATCGGCTGGGATGCCACCTGGTGCTATCTCGTGCGCAACTATTACCTCAAGGGGCGTTGCGCTTGGGCAAGCCAGAGCGAAATTGTCAACAAGCGGCAGACTTGCGAGTTCCTTGAGAAGTCGCTTATCGGTGCCCAGGGAGCCGAACTTTGGATGGCCGACACCAATCAGTCCGACAATCCTGCCGACTGGATTTCTTCGCACCGCTTCCCGCAGAAATATGTCATCCTTTGGTTTTGGGATCCCGACTGCCATCACTGTCAGGAGCAGACCGCCACACTCAAGACTCTCTACGACTCGCTCTCGGCCGCAGGCAACAAGATTTTTGAGGTCTATGCCGTTGGCTATGAGTCTGATGTGCAGAAGTGGAAGAAGTATGTTCGCGAACACCAGCTGCCCTTTGTCAATGTTGGCGGACCCAATGTGAATATTGACTATCAGGAAGCCTACAATGTCCACGGCGCACCCACTATGATTATCCTCAACGAGCAGCGCCGCATCATCATGAACAAAACTCTCCCCACCAAATCCATCCTCCCATTCCTCCGCCGCTATGAGGAACAGCAGCAGGCCTCGGTAAGAAGATAATTAGTTTTCTTGCCGGCATTGCGGAAAAGCCTTGCTGATAAGTTTGGCAACAAAATAGAATGTTCAGCCACATTCCACATGCCAAAAACCAACCTCAAATCAGCCACACAGAAACTGTGCTGAGCGCCCTGTGAAACATCGCCCCACGGCCGTTCCTCAGAACGGGTCTTCAACGGGTTTACAACGGGCCTTCAACGGGCTCTCTATTTTCCGACCCAATTGCCACTTTAGCATTCCCCATTCCGCCCCCATTTTTAGCACAATTATTAATAGTATACTATTTATATTATATTGTGAGGAATGAGAAAAGGCAGCCACGTTTGCGACTGCCTTTTCTTTGTTGGTGATGGGTGAGTTGGCCATTTTCGGCTCAAGCATCACTCATCGCTGATCACAATATTACAGGGCCATGTCCTGGAGGAACTTGACGCTGGCATGGATGTGTTTGTACATAATCTGGTCGATGTCGACGAAGTTGACAACCTTGCGGTAGTCAGCGAACATCTTCTCAATGAAGGGGCTGCTCTTCAAGGGACGGCGGAACTCGAGGGCCTGGGCTGCGTCGAAAAGTTCGATGGCCATGATGCGCTCGGTGTTCTCCATCACGCGGTAGCACTTAGTAGCGGCGTTGCCACCCATGCTGACGAGGTCTTCCTGGTTCTGGCTGCTGGGGATGCTGTCGACGCTGCAGGGGGTGCAGAGCTGCTTGCTCTGGCTGGCGATAGCTGCTGCTGCGTACTGGGGGATCATGAAGCCGCTGTTGAGGCCGGGCTTAGCAACGAGGAAGCTGGGCAGACCGCGCTTGGCATCGATGAGCTGATAGGTGCGGCGCTCGCTGATGCTGCCGAGTTCGGCAACGGCGATGGCCAGGAAGTCGAGAACCATTGCGAGGGGCTCGCCATGGAAGTGACCGCCGGAGATGACCATATCCTCGTCGGGGAGGACAATGGGGTTGTCGGTGGTGGAGTTGATCTCAGTCTCAATGACGGAAGCTACATAAGCGATGGTATCTTTAGCGGCACCGTGGACCTGGGGAGCGCAGCGGAAGCTGTAGGGATCCTGAACGTGCTCTTTGTGGCGGGCGATGATTTCGCTACCCTCGGTGTACTTGCGGATAGCCTTGGCGGTCTCGAGCTGGCCTTTGTGAGGGCGAACCATGTGGAGGCTCTCGTAGAAGGGCTCGATACGGCCATCAAAAGCATCGAGGCTCATAGCCAGGATCATATCGCTCTGCTTGCTGAGACGCTGAGCCTTGATGATGCACCAGGTGGCGTAGCTGCTCATGAACTGGGTGCCGTTGAGGAGGGCGAGGCCTTCCTTGCTCTGGAGCTCGATGGGCTGCCAGCCGAATTCAGCGTAGACTTCCTTCACATCGCAACGACGGCCTTTGTAGTAGACGTCGCCCATGCCGAGGATGGCGGGGAGCATCAGATTGGCCAGGGGGCAGAGGTCGCCGCTGGCACCGAGGCTGCCCTGCTGGTAGACGATAGGCAGCACATCGTTGTTGTAGCAGTCGATGAGGCGCTGCACGGTCTGGAGCTGAGCACCGCTGTAGCCGAAGCAGAAGTTCTGGGCCTTGAGGAGGAGCATGAGGCGGACAACCTCCTGGGGAACCTCGTCACCAACGCCGCAGGCGTGGCTCATGACCAGGTTCTTCTGGAGCTGGCTGCGCTGCTCCTTGCTGATGGAGATGTTGCAGAGTGAGCCGAAGCCGGTGGTGACACCGTAGATGGGCTCCTTCTGGGTTTCCATCTTCTTGTTCAGATAGTCGCGGCATTTCTGGATGCGAACCTTGGCCTCGTCGCTGAGGGCCAGGGTCATTTTATTACCTACGATTTCCTTCACCTTTGCGATGGTGAGGCGTTCGTTGGGATTGATATAGTGGATCATGTGTTGTTGATTTGATTTTTTTGCTGGGTTGTTGATTTTTTGTGGGGGCTAGTTTTTTTCTAGCATTTCTAGCGTTTCTAGTTTTTCTAGTATTGCTAGCATTTCTAGTTTTTTCTAGTCTTTCCTTGGCCTTCTGGGCGCAAATTATTTGTCAATTTGTTCTTTAGCCTTCATTGCGATGTCGTCGTCGACCATGATGCGGCCGCAGTGCTCGCAAACGATGACTTTCTTGTGCATCTTGATTTCGCTCTGGCGCTGGGGAGGAATCTTGCTGAAGCAGCCGCCGCAAGCGTCGCGGTCGATGGTGACTACGGCAAGACCGTTGCGAGCCTGGTTGCGGATGCGCTTGTAGGCAGTGAGGTAGCGCTCGTCGATGTACTGTTCCATCTCCTTGGACTTGTCAAGCAGGCGCACTTCGTCCTTCTTGGTTTCCTCGATAATGCCGTCAAGCTCAGCCTTTTTGGAGTCGAGCTCGGCCTGGCGACCGTTGATGAGGAGTTCGGCAGCGTCGATGTGCTGTTCCAGCTCTTTGATCTTGTTGTTGGCGTCGCGGTTGCGTCGTTCGCAAAGCTGGATTTCAAGGTTTTGGAATTCAATCTCCTTGTTGATGGCCTCGAACTCGCGGTTGTTGCGCACATTCTCCTGCTGTTTCTCGTACTTCTTAATCATTGCCTGATGGTCGGCAATGTCGGTGTTGCGTTTGCTGATATTTTCGTTCTGCTCGTCGATGCTGGCCTTGAAATTGTCGATGCGGGTCTGCAAACCTGCAATCTCGTCCTCCAGGTCCTGGATGGCCTGGGGCAGTTCGCCACGGATAATCTGGATTTTGTCGATTTCGGAATCAACCAGCTGCAGGGTGTACAGAGCCACCAGGCGGCGTTCAATGGCGATATCCACATCTAACATTTGGTGAGCGGTTTCAACAATAACCTGCTCTGCGTTTTCGGGAGTATTGACTTTTTTCGACATTGTTGATAATGTATATTATATTTATATTATTCTATTTTTCAATCACATATAGCTCACGAAGCTGCGGCCTCGTTCGCTGATAAAACATGCAAAGTTACTAAATTTTTTTGAAATAATAGAATAAATTAATTCTTTAGTAAATTGTTCGCTCTCAAAATGGCCAATGTCGGCCAGGGTAATGCGCCCTTCGGCCTGCTGGAAATCATGGTATTTCAAGTCGCCGGTCAGATAGATGTCGGCCTGCTGCCGCACGGCATCCTCAATGAGAAAACTGCCGGCACCGCCGCAGATAGCCACGCGGCTAACCACTTGGCAGTTAATCTTTCCGATGCGCAGCACCGGTAGGCGCAACGCATATTTGACTTGCTCCAGGAATGCCTCCGCGGGCATAGGGTAGGGGAGTGTGCCGACCATTCCCGCGCCCACCTCGGCCGAGGGCTGGCCATCCATGGGGCGCAGAATCTGACAATCTGTCAGTCCGAGTTGGTAGGCCAGAATGCCGTTCACACCGTTCATCAGGTTGTCTAGATT
Organism: Bacteroidales bacterium; assembly: GCA_045597945.1. Classification (GTDB taxonomy): domain Bacteria; phylum Bacteroidota; class Bacteroidia; order Bacteroidales; family P3; genus Colimorpha. The sequence goes on along the minus strand of JAZLLD010000051.1, from coordinate 17,565 downwards.
TGTGTGGGCAGCGTATGCGGCTATATCATTCTTAATCAGTCGCATAATCAGCCTTCCTGTGGCATCATTGGGCGTGATGCGCTTCACGCCGCCAAAAATCATGGGGTGGTGGGTGACAATTAGGTTGCAGCGCTTCTCGATGGCCTCGTCCACCACATCTTCGGTCAAATCTACTGCCACCAAAATGCCGGTGCATTCAGCCGCGGGGTCGCCCAAGAGAAAGCCGGCGTTGTCGTATTTCTCCTGATACTCAGGGTGTACCTCGCTGTCGAGGTAGTCGGTGATATTCTTTATAGTCATATTTTATTGAACGCAATTGACCCGGAAATATTGTGTGCCACAAATATTTTTTTGGAAAGTTGATGAGGTTTGGGAGTTGATGAAGTCAATGAAGTTTTGGGGTTGATAAAGTTAATGTAGTTTTGGAGTTGATGAAGTTTTGGAGTTGATGAAGTTTTGGGGGCGGCCTCTAACCATTTTTTTTTGAAACGAAAATTATCGTGAATTAATCGTGAATTTTTTTTTGTAAATTTTTGTTGGTCAATAAAATAATTTTCGGATAATTTGCGGAAAATTCACGGTAATTCGCGTTAAGGAAATTTGGTGAAGTTAATGGAGTTGATGAGGTTTGGGAGTAAATGGAGTTTTGGAGGCGGCTGCTAATTGTTCATTGTGTGCGGCTATGTGGCAGAATGGTTTGCGGCTTGGTTGATGCTGACAGATTGTCCGGTTTTGTCCTGTTTTTGGCCAAAAATCTTTTTCGTTTTGTATTTAGTTGGTTTTAAGTCTGTTGTGGTTTTGCTGGTGACCACTCTGGCTGGGCGGGGCTAGAGCGAACCTTGAGCGAGGGTAGAGCGAAGGATGAGCGAAGGTATGGCGAAGGCGGATTTTGCCGGCTGGAGGCTGACAGATTGTGTGCCGTGTTTGCCAGTTTTTGCCGAAATGGTGACATTTTGTCAGTCCGTGTCCGGCTTTGGCGCTTTGGCACGGAAAATGATTGTGTAATGGCAGATAACAAAATTTGAATTAACAACATTAAAATTTGATATAGTATGAACATTCAACCTTTAGCAGATCGCGTTCTCATCCAGCCCGCAGAGGCAGAAGTAAAGACCGCTTCCGGCATCATCATCCCCGACACCGCAAAAGAGAAACCCCAGCGCGGCACCGTTCTGGCCGTTGGTAAAGGCACCAAGGACCACGAGATGACCGTCAAGGTGGGCGACAAAGTGCTCTATGGCAAGTACAGCGGCACCGAGATCGAACTCGACGGCACCAAGTATATGATCATGAAAGAGAGCGACATTTACGCAATCATCTAATCAATTTAGAATTAATAATTAAGAATTAAGAGTTGAGGGCGCAAGAGCCGCAAAAAATCTTAAATCTTAAATCACAAATCTTAAATCGAAATCAACAATGGCAAAAGAAATAGTTTTCAATAACGACGCTCGCGAACAGCTTCGCAAAGGTGTTGACGCATTGGCTAATGCAGTTAAGGTTACCCTCGGCCCTAAAGGCCGCAACGTAGTCATCGACAAGAAGTTCGGTGCTCCCCACATCACCAAGGACGGTGTTACCGTTGCTAAGGAAATCGAACTTGAGAATGGCATCGAGAACATGGGTGCTCAGATGGTTAAGGAAGTGGCTTCCAAGACCAACGACCAGGCTGGTGATGGTACCACCACCGCTACCGTGCTGGCTCAGGCTATCGTGAACACCGGCCTCAAGAACGTTACCGCTGGTGCTAACCCCATGGACCTCAAGCGCGGTATCGACAAGGCTGTGGCTATCATCGTTGACGACATCAAGGCTCAGGCTCAGGAAGTAGGCGGCGACATCGAGAAGATCCGTCAGGTTGCTACCATCTCCGCCAACAACGACAGCCAGATTGGCGACATCATCGCCGAGGCTATGGAAAAGGTTTCCAAGGATGGCGTTATCACCATCGAAGAAGCTAAGGGTATCGAAACCAGCGTGAAAGTTGTTGAAGGTATGCAGTTCGACCGCGGCTACATCAGCCCCTATTTCGTCACCGATACCGACAAGATGGAGTGCACCTACGACAATCCTCTTATCCTTATCTACGACAAGAAAATCTCCTCTCTCCAGAGCCTTCTCCCCATCCTCGAACCCGTGGCTAAGAATGGCCGTCCTCTCCTCATCATTGCTGAGGATGTCGAGACCGAAGCTATGGCTACCCTCGTTGTCAACCGTCTGCGCGGTGGCCTGAAAGTGGCTGCTGTTAAGGCTCCCGGCTTTGGCGACCGTCGCAAAGAGATGGTCGAAGACATCGCTATCCTCACCGGTGGCACCGTCATCAGCGAAGAGAAGGGCTACAAGCTCGAAGAGGCTACCATGGAGATGCTCGGTACCTGCGAGAAGATCACCATCGACAAGGACAACACCACCATCGTCAACGGTGCTGGCGATCCCGATATGATCAAGAGCCGCGTTGCTCAGATCAAGGCTCAGATCGAGAAGACCACTTCCGACTACGACCGCGAGAAACTCCAGGAGCGTCTGGCCAAGATGGCTGGTGGCGTGGCAGTTATCTACGTCGGCGCAGCTTCCGAGGTTGAGATGAAAGAGAAGAAAGACCGTTTCGACGACGCTCTGCACGCAACCCGCGCAGCTGTCGAAGAGGGTATCATCCCTGGTGGCGGTACCGCACTGGTCCGCGCTGGTCAGAAACTCGATGGCGTTCAGCCCGAGAACGAAGACGAGAAACTGGGTGTTGAGATTATCCGCCGTGCAATCGAAGCTCCTATGCGCATGATTGTTGAGAACGCAGGTCTCGAAAGCTCCGTCATCGTCAACGAGGTGAAGAAGGGTACTGGCGACTTCGGTTACAATGCACGTGCCGAGAAGTACGAGAACCTCTTCCAGAGCGGTGTCATCGATCCCGCCAAGGTCACCCGCGTAGCCCTGCAGAACGCAGCCAGCATCGCCGGTCTGCTCCTCACCACCGAGTGTGTGATGTGCGACATCAAAGAACCCGAACCCCCAATGCCCGCTAACCCCGGCATGGGCGGCATGGGCGGCATGTACTAGGCCGAAGAAGATTGCTAGATAATTAATAATTAAAGCGGCAGGTCGAGTAATAAATCGCTTGACCTGTCGCTTATAAAAAAAATTATGTATTCTCAATTATTTTCACCGAATAATCTATATTTTTGTAGCACGCAAAGTGAACGCCGGAATATAGGACTTAGTAAAGAGGAATTTGTTCAGAAAATATGTGATTGCATAGATTGTACTATTAATAATGGGGCATTTCAGTTTGAAATAAGAGAATATGGGGATGTTTATGTAAATAATTGTCAGAAAGGTTCAATAGAGTATATTTGCCAAGATTTAATACTTAGAAAACTATATAGAAATATCAAACGAATATATGGTATAGAGCAGGCAAATCGAAACCGAATAATTAACCAAATGAAGTCTATTCTATGTGAGGATTCTCCCCAATGGGTGATTCGGTTAGATATTAAACATTTCTATGAATCTATTGATAGAGGTCGTATTATGGATCGTTTAACTGGTGATTGCCGGTTAAGTTATCAAACTATTTGTTTGTTAAGAAAACTTTTTGAAAATCCTATAATTTCTAATGGTCTCGGGTTGCCTAGAGGCTTGAGTGTTAGTTCTGTAATGTCTGAGTTGTATATGAAATACTTTGATCGGGAGATTCGCAGGACAGATGGTGTTTTCTATTATGCGCGTTTTGTTGATGATATTATTATCTTTTGTAGTGATAAGAAGTTGCGGGAGAATCTCTGGGCGAAAATTCCTCACATGCTATCTGAACTTGGATTAGAACTCAATATGTCAAAGTCTTTTATGTGGAGCGGCGATGACAACAAGGGCCTTACTTATCTCGGATACACCTTTTTTCGGTCTCCCAACAACAATGTTGATATAAGTATTGCAGAGAGAAAAGTCAATGTAATAAAAACACGATTGACGAAAAGCTTCGTTCGTTTTTCCAAAGATGGAAATTTTGAATTGTTGAAGAATAGAATTAAGTTTTTAACAGGAAATTATACCCTCTACAATCAATCAACATTGTTACCAATTAGAGTTGGTATTTTTTTCAATTATCATTTATTGACGCGTAGAGATTCCTTGTTTGAGTTGGATAAATATTATCAAAAGATTCTTCATTGTAGGACAGGTCGATTAGGGGGACAATTAAATGCAAAGATGACTATAGAACAGAGGAAGGAACTAGCAAAGTATTCATTTGTTTTTGGTTTTGACAAACGCGTTAATCATTATTTCACTTCTGCCAAGTTGGTCGAAATTGCAAATTGTTGGAGATGAAGGGTAGTATTGATTTAAACAATAAATATAGGGTACTATTGACAGAGGTGTTACCCTATGAACTCCCATTGATGTTAGATAATGATGGGTTCTTTCGAAATATGCTTGATGAAAAAGTCAGAAACACTTTTCTATCAACATTTTCTGGAAAGTTAAAATTAAAAGACTGGACTGTACCTTTTGATTATAGTGTTAAGAAGTATGGGGGAGAAAAGCGTCGTGTTTTAAGTTTGATTCATCCAGTTACTCAATTAGATTGTGTTGATTTTTATGACACGAACGATTACTATATGCTTTCGCTTTGTCAAAATAGTCCTTTTTCAATTCGTTATATTTCAAATCGGGCAAAATGCATTTTTAGCGCAAGCGAAATAGAAGAAGTAGATGAAGATGAGTTTTTAGAGAATCGGGTTGAAGTTGATTTCGAGGGTATAGATCCTAGATATCGTTCGTATTTTAGTTATAAGCGATATGATGTATAAGTTCTTCAATAGTGGTGATTATCTTCGACTTGAACAGAAATTCTCAAATCTGTTGATAATGGATATTGCAGATTGTTTTTATCATATCTACACACATACCATAGCCTGGGCAGTTAAGGGGAAAGAACAGGCTAAGGTATTGAAAAAATGTACTACGTTTGAGCGCAAATTTGATGATCTTATGCGCCATACTAATTATGATGAAACAAATGGAATTATTGTGGGGTCTGAAATATCAAGAATATTTGCAGAAATAATACTTCAACGTATTGATGTTAATGTGCTCAATCGCCTTAAGGGAGAACCTTATTGTTTAAAGTTGGGTCGAGATTACGAGGTCAGAAGATATGTTGATGATCATTATATTTATGCGAATAGTGAGGCTATGTTACGAAAAATTCTTGAGGTTTATCAAAGTGAACTCCGGAATTATAAGTTATATATCAATGAAAGTAAATTGAAATTTGATGAGCGACCATTCGTCTCCAATGTAACTGAGGCTAAGCGTGATATAAATAAGTTGACGGTTGCTATTTCTAGCAAATGGCTTGAAAAAGATGAAGATGGTAATTACAAGCATCCTGTAAAGAATGAGATGAAGGCCTTTTCGTTTATTGTTAATGATTTTCGCTCAATTGTACATAGATATAACCAAAAATATGGTATGCTCAATCGCTATTTTTTATCTATTTTGTCTTCACAAGTCAGTAGAGAATTAAAAAATAACAGTGCTTGTAGGGCTAGTTGCGGACTTTTGTTGATGTATGTTGAGGTTGCTTTCTATGTTTTCTCATTAGATATGAATGTGTCTGCTTCTATAAAGATATGCCGTATCTTGGATTGTCTCTACAAATGGTCAAAGAAATGTGATGACAAAACGATTCTACCTGAATTAGAAAATAGGATAAATCGCGAAGTAAAGCGTTGTGTGGATATTTATATGGTTAATCAAGAAGAAGGTGATGCAAATGTGGAAATTCTCAACTTATTATTATCGCTTAGTCGAATTTTGAAGACCCCATTCCGGCGAGAACAATTATTGGGATTATTTTCTCTTTCAGAAGATGATGAGAAAAGATACGAAAGATTAAACTATTTTCAGATATGTACACTTTTATATGTTATCGAACAAAAAGATGAATTTTGTGATATAAAAAATATGATTTTTAATGAGATATTGCGTAGACTTCAGGAAGAAAATGCAATGTATCATGCCGATAATGCTATGCTGTTCTTCGATGCCCTGTCATGCCCTTTTTTCCAAAAGTCAGAGAGGAAAGATATTTTGATGCGTGTATGTGGCTATACTGAGCAAGTAGCATATACAAAACTTGGAATTTACAATAAGTATAATAGGTGGTTTTTTAATTGGGACAAATCACAAGACTTATCTCTTTTACTCTCAAAGAAAGAGTACCACCAGCCATAAGAATAATAGATATAGAGAATCAGCGAAAGCTCGTTAAGGCGTTTGTTTCAGAATGCTCTGATCAAGTATTGATGACAACAAATATACGGTCATTTTGAATTGTTGGGCAATTTGTTTTACTGTTGTCTTAATGCATTGACAATGAATGATGACCGAGAGGGTAATTCCTCACACACTAATGACCCTAAATGCCTAGCTGATTCTCTTTTTCTAAGCTTTAGTTCTAGAGAAAAATGCTTTCTGTGATATCGTATTATTAGAAATGAAAGAAGTTCCATATAAGCCTACTCCAATGGAATTTGGCATTTTAAATACAGAGTTCCACGAATACAAACAATTGAAAAAAGAATCAACTAAAAAACACATTCAATTGAGTAAGCGAGAATTTTCTATTGTCTTCTGTGTTTCTGGAATTCTTTGTGTGATTTTGTTGATTTATTGGTTGTTTGGCTATGAAAATTTGAATCGTTTTGCTTTTGGTTATGGTCCTGGATTGAAGTTTTTTTTTGTGGTTTGTATCGCCTGGTTGTCTTTCTTTATTTCTGGAATAATTGTTGGAGGATCTATTTCATTTGCTATTGAAATGGTAAGAAGTAGAGTCGCAAATAAAAAAATGAAGGATTTTTTGAATAGTGAAAATAGAATAGAGAAGTTTTACAAATATCATCAAGCAAAAGTGAAATCCCATTGCGATGCGGATTTTTCGTATTATTGTAGATTGTACCCTGGAATTGAAAAATATAACTATAGTCGAGAAAAATACATTGAAAGTAAAATGCTGCTGTTTCAGAATCAAGTGCAACAAGAAATCACATATTTGAATTCTCAGATTAATGAAAAATGGTGGTTTGATTTGTCACCAAAAGAATTTGAAAACGAAGTTGCTCTATGGTTTGGCCGTCAAGGATATATTGCTAAAACAACTACTTATGTGGGTGATGGAGGTGTTGATGTCGTCTTGGAAAAACAAGGTGAAAAGATATATGTCCAATGCAAGCACTATAACAGTCCTGTGGGAGTGGCTGTGTTGAGGGAGTTGTTTGGTGTTGTGAAGTCGGATAATGTTTCTGCGGGCATTTTGGTGTGTTTGGTTAATCCTACAAAAGGAGCACAGGATTTTGCCCAAAATAATGGCATTCGAGTAATAACGGCTAAAGAATTAGCTGCAAAATCTACAGGAATTGGTAATATTGACAAAGGTGTTATATATGTGGATGCTAACAAAATAATCGGGAAAGAAGAACCTTGCGTATATGTGGGTCCATTAGGATTGGTCTTTAATCTATTCCATTATGAGAAAGATGCCAAATCTTTTGCTCAGAAATTGGCAAGGAACGGCTATTATTCCACAATAGTATATGTCGATAGCTTATATTATGTCATCGTATCCAAAGACTCAGTTTTGACTAAAACTAGACTTTTTCAACGCTTCGGCTGCTATCCATCCCATGCTGTTGTGTCGGATTAGCTTCGCTGACATTGTTGACTCGGCATAACTTGAGCAAGCTTAGTTCGGCACTCGCTCTTCGCAATGTTTGATGGCCTGGTGCAAGTGCATTGGTGAGAATTCTGGCTTTTGTTTGCGACAATTAAAGTGTCGGAGACACTGTTCCGCCGACCCTGTGTCGGTGCGAAACCCCACAGAGGTTTTACGCAAAACCTCTGTGGGGTTTAAGTCTCAGTGGCATAGTGTGCAGGAGGCACACCTGAATGGCAACCAGCCTCTACGGAAGAAGCCTCTATTCAAGTCCCCTCCGGGGAACCTCCATCTACCACTTCCATCCCCCACACATGAGAATGTAGCGACCTGCGGTCTGCCCATTTCTCATGTGCGGGGTTTCGCACAGGCTTAGGCCTGTGGAGTAGTGTCTCCGACACTTGGCTGACGCAGTACCGTTCCGACCACTTTCCTGTGTCGGATTAGCTTCGCTGTCATTGCTGGAGTTCGGCATAAACGAAACTTGGGGTTCGTTTATTCTCTCTCTCTTGTGCAATGCGTATAATGAAAGCGAAACCGAATATTATTCTTCAAGTGTGGGCAATATTTCTCGCTTTATTTCGTTATAAATTACAAATATATGATTGGGTATGAATGTTGCACTCTTATTAAAAGAATATTTTGGTGATGTATCATCTGTGTCAATTGATGTCCCGTCCCTGCGGATGTACCTCAGGCAGCCGTTGTGTCGGATTTGCAATCCGACACTGTATACTATAAGGATTTGCAATCCGCAGACAATATTCAATAATATAAGGAGTAATATGTTTTTGGATTGCAAATCCTAATAGTAAGTTGCATCGGATTGCAAATCCGATGCAACAGATGCAGTGGAAGACACAATAATAATGACTAGGAATCGTTAATATAATATGATGTATCCAAATTTGACACGGACTTTAGTCCCTGTGGATGTTCCACCGACATCCATTTTCCAATCCAATGGCTTACCATTGGCCTTGCCGATGTTGTATGGGCGAACTATCCAAAGTTATATCCTCTCGTGAAGCTTATTAAAGGACTTAAAAGCAACGATGATCAATGATTTAAGAAATAAGATATGATTACCGAATTAAGACTACGTAATTGGAAGAGCTTTTCTGATGCGACGCTCTTCATAGATCCTATTACGGTGATAATAGGAACAAATGCAAGTGGAAAATCAAATATATTCGATGCGCTAAAGTTGCTGAGTGCCTTGGCATCCCCTGTTGATATTGTGGACATAGTAAAGAATGTACGTGGTGGCGCAGAGGGTATTATCCGAAGAGGAGAACAATTGTGCAATCTTACCATTACTATGGAAGGTGACAAGCGTAAAGAACATTTGATATATGATGTTACGATAGCATTGGACGAACAGAGAAATGTTTATATAAAAGACGAGCGCCTTTTTCTTGATACGGCCAAGAAAAATCTTGTTTTGTTTGAAAGAAAAGAACTGGATGAGATGAACAAGTCGCTTGTCTCTGTGGCATTATACACAGAGGGAAAACCTCGCTATCAGAATTTCTCAGCAAAAACATCTGTTTTGTCACAGATTGAATACGTGAACTGTGTACGCAGAATAAAAGACTCAGTTCTGGCAGTTGTTGATAACCTCAAAAAGATTCGTATGTCCAATCCAATACCAGAGCGAATGAGAGACTTTGCTCCACTATCAAAAACTATAGCAGAAGACGCGTCGGATTTGGCTGGTTATTTAGCAAACTTGGATGAGAAATCTCAGGCTAGTACATACGAGGCTATCCTGAAATATCTTAAGCCTCTGCCAGACAGAGACATTAAGAGCATTAGAGCAGATAAGATTCCTATGACAGATAAGGCTATGTTATTCTGTACGGAAGAATGGACAGCTAATCATACCCAAGAACAAAGTGCCTTAGGCATGAGTGATGGCACCTTGCGATTTGCTGGAATCATTGCTATGCTGGTAACCGCTGAAGATAAGGCTCTTATTTTGTTAGAGGAATTGGATAAGGGTGTTCATCCATCGCGTGCAAAGGATTTGGTAAAAATGCTAAAAGAGATTGGCAAGCAGAAACAGCTTGACATCATTTGCACGACACATAATGCAACATTTGTAGATGAACTCGGACCTCAAATGATTCCTTTTATCTCATATATAAAACGTAATGACGAAAATGGATGCACAGACATCCATCTTCTTGAAGAGAATGAACAACTGGCGCGTTTGATGGCTTCTAAGAGCGTCGGAGACATGATGACAAACAATGACTTATAAAAAGATATGAGCAAGAAAGTACTTATTGTGGACACTTGTCTGGCTTGTGTCTGGATGAAGGTTCCTGAGATGGAAGTAGCAGGATCGGATAATGACCGTTGGGACCATGATCGCGTCAATGCAAAGATTGAATTAGAGATAGCAGACGGTACTCTGTTAGTGCTTCCTTTAGCATCAATTATTGAGACTGGAAACCACATTACGCAGATTAAAGGCCGAGACAGAATGCCATACGTAAAAGAGTTTGGTGAAAAAATCCAGCAAAGCATTGATGGCGATTCTCCTTGGGCAGCTTTTAGCAGTCAGAATGCTTTATGGGAGGGAAATCATCTTCGCGACGTAGTTGGCCGTTGGATGTCAATGAATGAAACAGGTAAGCATTCTCTTGGTGATGTCAGTATTCTTGATGTAGCAACAGCTTACAGATCTGCAGGATTTCAAGTGGAAATATTGACGGCAGACGCATTGTTAAAATCGTATGAAGAAGTAGATCTTCAGCAATTAGGCATGCCAGCTCCACCAAGAAGAAGGAATAGAAAATGAAATCATGAATTATGGTAGAGTTTAAGTTTTTGGATTATGGTACAGATTTTGGTACTCGGATAATGGGAGAAAAGTTGCGCAATCTTATTCTTCCGTTGTTGGCCCAAGGCGAATTTGTAGTTTTGGATTTCTCGGGTGTGAATGTGGTGACAAATTCTTTTGCTGATGAGTGTATTGCAAAATTACTGCTAGATTTCCCTCTTGAAGAACTGAAGAAGTGTACGACATTCAAAGGCCTTAATCCTATGGCCGAAAAAAGTGTACTCGTTGCACTGCAAAGAAGATATAAGGTGATGAAACAGCAAAGTTGTTGAAAGAGCCTTATCCCTCCCCGGGGATGTTCAGCTCGACCCTGAGGATGTTTCCGTTGTGTCGGATTGGTTTTCGTCCCTGCGGATGTTCCCCTGACTGCCGTTGTGTAGGATTAGCTGTGCTGACATTGTTGCGACTTGGCATAACTTGAGCAAGCTTAGTTCTGCACTCGCTCTTCGCAATGTTTGATGGCCTGGTGCAAGTGCATTGATGATGATTCAGGCTCTTGTTTGCGACAATCAAAGTGTCGGAGACACTGCTCCGCCGACCCTGTGTCGGTGCGAAACCCCACAGAGGTTTTACGCAAAACCTCTGTGGGGTTAAGTCTCAATGGCATAGTGTGCAGGAGGCACACCTGAATGGCAACCAGCCTCTACGGAACAAGCCTCTATTCAAGTCCCCCTCCGGGGAACCTCCATCTACCCCTTCCATCCCCCACACATGAGAATGAAGCGACCTGCGGTCTGCCCATTTCTCATGTGCGGGGTTTCGCACAGGCTTTGGCCTGTGGAGTAGTGTCTCCGACACTTGGCTGCCGCAGTACCGTTCCGAACACTTTCTGGTGTCGGATTAGCTTCGCTGACATTGCTGGCGTTCGGCAAAAACGAAACCTAATCTGGAGCAATCATGCCGACCTTGGTTTCCCCATAGAAGCTCTCTATGCTGGAGAATTAGAACTCTGCGATTGATCGTGTTGTGTTTGTCCTTGAGCATGTTCCATCGTCGTTTTTTTTGTCAGACCTTGCGAATGTTCCACAGGCTGTCGCTGTGTCGGATTTGCAAATCTGACGCAACGGAGAGCGGCATATTGTGCGGGGGGTGTAAAATGGGTGTTGGCTCGCAGTAACCCCGCTGTAGCTCCGCTGATTCTACGGGGTAGGTCCGCTTGTGGGAGCGGATCCACAGGGGACTTACAAAGAATGTTTGATGGCACCAAGATATAGAATCTAGAATGTATTTTTGCATCAGTATGCACATTTGTGTGTTATCAATGCGTTATGCGATTCTATATTCTAGATTTATGGTTTTGCCGATGTGTAGGATGTCTTTTGGTAGTGTGAATGTCGGTATGCTACCATTTGAATAACAGCTATTTGGTATTCTGACCATCACGATTGCTCGCTGCCGGGCGATTTGTCGCAGATATAGAATCGTGATTCTTAATTTATAGAATGGATTCTATATCCTCGGAAGTTTACTGGTCTATTGGTTCGCTCGTTTTGCGCAGAAGAATAAAATGGCTGCTATCTCTTATTTGTCAGCACAGTGGTCTGCATTAGTAAGCGCCTAGCTGTTCTGATGTTCTTCCTTTTTTTGAAACGGCAAAAGTTGGTTACTCTGCCACGAAGTCAGTCATCTTTCATCTACTTGCTAATAAAAAAGCATCGGATTGCGGGATCCGATGCTGAGGAAAATGCTTGGAAGTCGGAGCGCTCTTACTCCTTGGCATAGTCCTTTTCCCAGACTATCTGTGTCTCATTGCCATGGACGTACACTCTCATGGTTGCATCTTTCGTTGTTTTAAGCGCTTCAATCTTGGTGCGGTCCACCTTTGCGTCGGCTCTGTCGGCTAATTCTTTTGCAATTTTGGATGCCTTCTTCATGTTGGAATCGCGCAGCACCATGGTGCCGGCCATTACCTCATAGCCGGAATTTTGGAATGTCTCGTCGAACACCTCATCCAGGTACGACCAGGCTTCCATTACTTCAGGGCTGAGAGTGCCATTTGCTTCTGCGCCCCAAGTGATTGTGTAGTCCACATGCTCCTCCATACAGCTAGAGGTTGCAAAAGCCATTAAGGCTGCAAAAGTCATTAAAAGAATCTTTTTCATGATAAAAAGTTGTTAGGTTTATTTAGTTTAAGTTTGCTCATTTGTGATACAATAACTGAATAGGCGTTGCTTTATTGTCTGTGAGCTCAAAAAAATGTGCGATGATGGATTATTTGCCTTCATTTTTGACAGATGGAATAATAAAAATGGATTGGTGCCGTTATATTATATATTGTATTATTTATATTATGGCTTGTACTGAAGATTATATCAACTTTGTCTGCACCCAGTTAGAGGGCGTGGGCCAGGTCCGCGCCAAGCGGATGTTTGGCGAATGGGGCATCTATGTGGATGAGAAGATGGTGATGATGGTGTGCGACAACATCGCATACGTCCGCCAAGTGCCGGAGATTGCCGAGCTGATGCGGGATGCCGAGTGCGGCTTTCCCTATCCCGGTGCCAAGGAACATTACATTCTTGATGTCGACCACCGCGACCAAGTCCGCCAGGTGGCTAAGGTGTTGGCCGAGGTGCTACCTTACCCCAAGTCCAGGAAAAAGAAAGAAACTAATAAATAAGAATACATATTAATATGAAGAAAATTCTTGCCGTTATGTTTGCCGCCATGACCATGGCCGCATGCGCTCCTAAGCAGGCCGAAGAGGCTGCCGCAACTAAGACCCTTGTGCTCTACTACTCTCAGACCGGAGCTACCGAGAAACTTGCCCAAGAACTGCAGGCGCAGCTGGGTGCCGACATCGAGGCCATCGTGGTCGAGAATCCCTACGACGGCGACTATGCCGCCACTATTGAGCGCTGCAAGGCCGAGATGCAGGCCGGCCAGCTCCCCGCCATCAAGCCCATTCACTCCAACTTGGCCGACTACGACCGAGTATTCCTCTGCTATCCCATCTGGTTCGGCACCTATGCGCTCCCCGTGGCCTCGCTCGTGAACAACTGCGACTTCGCCGGCAAAGTGGTCGTGCCCTGCTGCACCTTCGGTAGCGGCGATCTGCAGGCCAGCGTCGACAACCTGGCCAAGGCACTGCCCCAGGCTCAGGTGGCCGAGGGGTTTGGCATCCGCGATATTCGCATCGGCAAGGTGGCCGACGAACTCAACCGCTTCCTTATTGAGCACGGCTATAAAGAAGGCCAGGTTGAAGCCCTGCCCGCATTCATGGAACACCACCCCGTGACCGATGAAGAGAAGTCTGTCTTTGAGCAAGCCTGCGCCGATTACAAATATCCCCTTGGCACTCCGGTCGATGTGGCCGTGCGCGAAACTGCCACTTCCACCGACTATGAGTTCACCGCGCTGAACAAAAATATGGAGGGCCAGGATGTCAACACCACCGTTTTCGTCACAGTTGACAAACAGACCGGATCTAAGCCCGAGTTCACCCAGGTGATTCGCTAACCAAGACAATCAATATCAACTAAATAAACAGCATTATGAAAACTTCAAGAAAGACAATCTTTTCTGTGGCTGCACTCTTGTTTGCCACCTTGTTCATGTATTCCTTCCAGTCGGCTAGCCATTTGGCCAACCCAGATAAAAAGAAAGGCAAAGAGGATCGCCCCAACGCCGCCGTTATCCGTGGCAACACCTTCCTCGTGGTTTCGGCTTACGAGCAGCTCAGCCCCGAGGGCAAACCCCAGCTTGCTTTCTGGCTGGAGGACGGCCGCATGGCCACTTTCACCGGCGACAGCGTGGCTATCGCCGGCAACTACCGTCTCGCCGATGCCCACAATAGCGGTTCCAGCATCGTCGTCTTTGTCAATTCCTATGGATATTCGCCAGTAGAGGCTGAGTATCAGTTCGCTGAAAGCAAAGGCGTCTACGAGGTTTCCTTGAAAGGCAGCACTAAGAAAGGTGAGTCCGTGGAGTTCTATTATCGCGGCACTCCCACCCAGTTCGCCCAGGCCAACGGCAGCGGCCGATTCGCTTGCGGCAAAGAAAAGCACTCCCTCACCGCAGCCTATATCTGCCACGAAAAGAAATACTTCCGCTACTATTTCCGCAACGATGCCAACGTGACCCCGGTCCACATCTCTTGCCCCACACCCATCACCAAGAAGGAATACGACCTCAGCCAGGACACCACTATTACCTTCGAGGTGCAGGATCCCAAGAATCCAAGCGCTTTCTTCAAAATCCGCAACGGTCTGCTGAAAGTGAAGCGCAGCGGCGACAAATTCACCCTCAATTATGAAGGCGAGAGCCCTATGGGCGACATCAAGTTTGAGTACAAGGGCGAGGTCTTCACCTACGGACCCTTCACCATCGAATATGGCAAGAATGAACTCTACTACACCGAGACCCCCTATCAGCAGGGCAAGGAAATCATTACCCCTCAGTATCGCGTCAAGGCCCAGTAATACATTGGGAATTGTAGAATGCAGATTGTAGATTGTAGAGTGGGCTGCCGCACCACAATGTAGACCACTACTGCCGCACCCGGAACTCTACAATCTTCATTCTACAATCCTCATTCCAAAATTCCCTTTTTCAACAATTTTTTATCGTTTTTCAATAAAAAATTGTTGCAATTCATAAAAAAGTTGTATCTTTGCACCCCGAAAGGAAATGGAATAAAGCCGCCTTATTGTCGCACTATGGTGAAACTCAGCATGATAAACGATAGGTAATGCTTTAGGCCATCCTCTTCACCGCTAAAAACAAGCAAACAAATACAAACAATATCAATACAAAATGAAAAAATCCGTATTAACCGTTATGGCACTTTCACTCTTTGCAGCGACTGCTTGTCACAAGGGCGCCGAGTTGACCTCCGGTATCAATTTCGACAACCTTGACACCACCGTCAACCCCGCCGACGATTTCTATCGTTTCGCTTGCGGTGGCTGGCTCGATTCCCACCCCCTTGACGCTGAGCACAGCCGCTATGGCTCCTTTGATGTTCTGGCCGAGACCAACCAGGAACAGCTCCGCACCCTTATCGACTCCCTCTCTGCCGCCAAGAACCAGAAGGGCACCAACGCCGATAAGATTGCCACCCTCTACAACATGGGTATGGATAGCGCAACGCTGCAGAAGCAGGGCGCCGCTCCTATCAAACCCCTCATGGAAGAAATCGCCGCTCTCAGTGGCCGCGAGGCTCTGCAGAAAGAGGTTATCCGCCTCCACAAGGTGGGTATCGACCCCTTCTTCGCCCTCTTTGGCGAGGCTGATGCCGAGGACGCTAACCAGTGCATCGCTTGGATCTATCAGACCGGCACCGGCATGGGCGACCGCGACTACTATCTCTCTAACGACACCCGCTCCAAGGCCCTCCGCGAAAGCTATCATAAGCTGATGGCTACCGAGTTCGCACTCTCCGGCTACGACAAGATTTCCGGTATCGATGCCGAGAAACTGGCCAAGATGGTCATGGGCCTGGAAGTCCGCCTGGCTACCGCCCAGTACGACAAGCTCACCAACCGCGACCCCTTCAAGACCTACAACAAGAAGACCCTCGACGAGGCCGAGAAACTGGCTCCCGCAGTCAACTTCAAGGCCTACTTTGCCGCTATGGGTCTGCCCAAGCTCACCAGCTTCAACATGTGCCAGCCTGAATACATCCAGGAAGTTAGCAAGGTGCTTGCTACCGCTGATGAGACCACCATCAAGGCTTACTATGCTTGGCAGGTCATCAATTCCGCTGCCGCTTACCTCAGCGATGATTTCGTGAATGCCAACTTCGAGTACTATGGCCGCGCCCTCTCCGGCACCGAGCAGCTCCGTCCTCGTTGGAAGCGTGTCACCTCCACTGTTGATGGCGCTATGGGCGAGGCTCTTGGCCAGCTCTATGTAGAGAAATATTTCCCCCAGGCTGCTAAGGACCGCATGGTCACCCTCGTCAACAATCTGAAAGAAGCTTTCGGCATGCGTATCGACCAGGCTACCTGGATGGACAATTCCACCAAGGCTAAGGCTCACGAGAAACTCTCCACTATCATGGTCAAGATTGGCTATCCCGACAAGTGGCGCGACTACAGCGGCCTCAAGATCGAGAAGGACAGCTACTTCGCCAACATCCTCCGCTCCAACGAGTTTGATATGAACTATGCTATCTCCAAGATCGACAAGCCTGTTGATAAGGCTGAATGGGGCATGACTCCTCAGACTGTCAACGCCTACTACAATCCCACCACCAACGAAATCTGCTTCCCCGCAGGTATCCTTCAGAAACCCTTCTTCGATATGAATGCCGATGACGCAGTCAACTATGGTGCTATCGGCGTGGTTATCGGTCACGAGATGACCCACGGTTTCGACGACCAGGGTCGTCAGTATGACAAGGACGGTAACCTCAACGACTGGTGGGCTCCCCAGGATGCTGACAACTTCAAGCAGCGTGCCCAGGTGCTCGTAGACTGCTTCAACAAGGTTATCGTTTCCACCGATCCCGACACCCTCTATGCTAATGGTGAACTCAGCCTCGGCGAGAATATCGCCGACAACGGTGGTCTGCACATCAGCTACTTAGCTATGCAGAACGCCATCGCCAAGGGTCAGGTCAACAAGGAGAAGATGGACGGCTTCACCCCCGAGCAGCGTTTCTTCCTCGCCTATGCAGGCGTATGGGCCAGCAACATCCGTCCCGAGGCAGCCATCCAGCTTACCCAGATCGATGTTCACTCCCTGGCCAAGAACCGCGTCAACGTGACCCTGCCTCACGTCACCGAGTTCCTCGAAGCCTTCGGCATCCAGCCCGGCTGCGCCATGTACCTCGCTCCCGAGATGCGCGCCCAGCTCTGGTAGTCAATTACCCTCAATCATATATCGTAAAGGACTGTTCCGTTTTTGGGGCAGTCCCTAAATTCTAGTTACAAGTGCAACACTAAGTAGAAAAAAAAGAGCACCGAAATTTGGTGCTCTCAGGTAAAATGACTACTTTTGTGTTGAATTATGAGAAGATATAATCACCTTACCAAAGAGCAAAGATACACAATTT
>JAZLLD010000050.1:0-47081 GCA_045597945.1 Bacteroidales bacterium | reverse complement strand
TTTATACTATATTTATCCTATATATAATAGAATAACTAAGGTATAACTATAGTATAAATAAGGTAAAACTAGCGAAGGTAGGGCGAAACTAGGGAGGTTTGCAGGGCTTTGCGAGAAGCTGTTTTTTGCCATAGAAGATTTGACCGAGAGGTTTAATTGCTTAGTGCTTGTGAGGGAATTATCCTAACAGCCAAGCAATTAAGAGAGATCTCGGTTCTAAATCAAACTAGAGCCATTACTATTTATCCTCAGCCAACCAATTTCGGCCAATGGCCTTTATTTTAAAATCTGGGCTGCGTGTTCTTTGGTCTTCACCTTGCCGATAGCGTCAATGATGACACCTTGTTCGTCAATCACATAGGTGGTGCGAAGTGTTCCCATAGACACCTTGCCGTAATTCTTCTTCTCGCCCCAGGCCTCATAAGCTTTGAGTATCTCGCATTCGGGGTCTGAAATAAGGTGGAATGGGAGTTCGTATTTCTCAATAAAGCGCTGGTGCGAGGCCGCAGAATCCTTGCTCACCCCCAGCACTTCGTAGCCGAGATGCAGAAAACGGTGGTAGTTGTCGCGCAGGTCGCAAGCCTCGGCGGTACAGCCGGGCGTGCTATCCTTGGGGTAGAAATATAGCACTAGTTTCTTTCCGGCAAAGTCGCTCAGCCGAACCACATTGCCATTTTCGTCTTTGCCCTCAAAAGCCGGAGCAGGCGTACCGATTTGTAGCATAGCTTTTTATATTTGATTAAACTTGAAATCTTGGGTTCAAAGTTTTCTTTAATTCTCGAACTCCACAACCACATTCACCTCGCCCTCTGCATCGGCAGGTATCAGCACCTTGGAGTCTTTGCCGTTGATTCTAAACTTTTTAATCTTACTGCCTTCGCCTTTTAGCGTTATGTTCAGCACCGCATTGCGGTAGCGCAACCCGGTCAGCTGACAACGTTTGCGCTGGTTCAGTCCCAACGGATTGATTTCCAGCCCAGCCTTTGAAGGCGTGAGGCCAAATACATAACGCAGCACTAGGTTGAGATAGCCTGTGGCACACCAAGTCTGATGGGGCTTTTTGTCCCACAGCGATCCGCACTGCCAGCCACCAGAAGGCTCGCCAGCTAGAGTGTAAATCTCGTAGAAGTTGCCGCCGGGTTCCTGCATGGCCAGCCGCGCCATATTCTCCAGCTCCTGGCGGAAAGGAGTCAGCTGATGCTGATGGGCGCAACCCGCTGCATAACAAGCATTCACATGCGGCCATATCATCATGTTGTGGCGGCCTGGTTTTTCTTCTGAATAGCGTGGGAAACAAGGATATACCGCCGGAATTCCGTTGGCAGAAGTGTAGGCATGAGCCACTACCTTGGCGGCCTCAGCCTCCGACAATATGTCGGTCTGCAACAGCAAGCCCAAACCCATGCCCTCTTGGTAATCATGTGCCACACCGCGATGGTCTATCAGATAGTACAACCGCCCTTGATTGTCAGCCATAAAATACTTACGGATGTTGACTTTCAGCAAATCGGCCTGCTCCAGCCACCGATTTTGCTCCATGACATGCACATTCAGTTCGCGAGCCATCTCGGCCAAAGTGCGGTAAGCCATATAGTAGACCACATTGGTACTCAGACATTTGATAGTGAGGCTGTATTTATGATGCAGAACAAACGAATCGTCCCACTTCTGAGGATCATATACCGGCTCTGGATAGCCCGCAATGCCATCCTGGAACACGGCCGGACCCATGAACAGACCGTACTGCCGTTCCCAGCACTCTTCTTCTAGCGCCTGCATGGTGTTGGCACTGCAACGATAAGCCTTGGCAAGAAACTGGCTGTCGCCATTCAGCAGATAGTGGTTCCATGCAGCCATCACCCACAGCACCTTATCCCAATACTGATGCCCGATGCGCAGGCTGTCTTCTGTCACACTCCACAGCGATTTTTCCGCAGCCTCGGGGCGCAACATACTGGCGGCATTCCAGCAGTTGATGGCACAGTCGCGAGTCCACTCTCCCCCATAGCCAGCTCCGGCATGGATGATACCACCATGGGTGTTAGTGTCCAACGTCCACACGGCTCTGGCAAAAGCCTGGTCCAGCGCCTGGTTGCCGGAACGAAACACTTGGGCCGAGAGGGATGTAAGCAGCCCGACATAAAGCAAGATGATGATTTTCTTCATAATGATGGAAGACTAGAATTTCTAGAATGGCCAGAAATTCTAGTCCTTGGGGGTGTTGTGTTATTATTTTCCTTTCTTCATAGCCTTCACCACCTGGCCTACATACATGGAATGGAGACCAGCGTCGAAGTTGGCGTAGAACTGCTTGGGTGTATCGTTCTTGAAGTGCTCGCGACCCATCTCGTCGGCGAACATCAACTCGCACTCAATCACCACGCTAGCTTCGGCATAATAGGGTGTGCCGTGCTCGGTGTAGAGGGTATGCAGACCCAGGGCGGCAGCCTTGTCGCCGTCGCGACCGCTCTTGGTGCCCATGTACTTGAGCACATTCTCGTAACCGGGGCCGAACTGCATGATAGTGAAATATTTCTCTTTGTCCATGAACTCCTTGGTGTAGCGTTTCTCGGCCACGTAGACGGTCACGGCAGGCTTGCGCCACAGGGTGCCAAAAGCGCCCCAGCCAATAGTCATAGCATTGCTTTTCACCTGGTTGCCGGCACACAGCAGCCAGCCCTGCTCGATGGTGGAGAAGGGATTTTCGCCATACTCGTCAACGATGTCGAACTCGCGGAACTCGCTCTTCACCTCCTCAGGTTTGGCCTTGCGCTCGGTGGTGGCGGTGCCGCCAAAATGATTGTAGGAGATATTGGCTTCGTCGTACTTGTTCTTGGGTGTGGGTTGTTCGCCAGGATAGCCAATCACGATGATATTGAAAGGTACCAAATGCTCAGGCAGTTGCAGTATGCGGGCCACCTCGGCGCAACGGTCCTCCATGGGATAGATGCCAGTCCACACAGCACCCAAGCCCATAGCGTGGGCTGCCAGGAGGATGTTCTCGGTGGCTGCCGACACATCCTGCACCCAGAATTCGCCGCAGCCGCCCTGGGCCTTCTGCATATTGCCACACACCACGATAGCCAGCGGAGCCTCGGCGGCCATGCTGGAATATTGGTTAGCTTTAGAGAGTTGCAGCAGCACCTCGGGGTCGTCCACGGCCACAAAATGCCAGGGCTGCTGGTTGCAGGCCGTAGGTGCGGCCATACCGGCACGCAGCAGAGTGTCCACCGTGGCGGCCTCCACGGGTCTGTCCTGATAAATTCTGATGGATGTGCGCGTCAAGATTGCGTCCACCGCAGCATTATCACTTACTTGATTCATATTCTTATCGTTATTGCAGCCGCTCAGCGCCAGCGCAGCGGCAGTCATAATGGTGTAAAAAATCCGTTTCATATAATAAAGTCAACAAGCAGTGGGGCAAACGCATCCCATTTGCCCCAAGCCCAATAATTATTTACTTCACGCCCAACTTCTTCTTCATTTCCTTGCTCAGGGCGTCCTTGTGAATCATGATGCAGACAGTCTTGTAGCGGAAGAAAGCCTTACTGCAGAAGAACATACCGTGATAGACGTTATAGTCGCCCCAGCTATTCTTAACCATATAATATTCGTTGCCCATCTGGTCCTTAGCAGTGCCGTAAATCAGCATCAGATGGTCGTCGTTGGTCTCGTGGTTTTCCCACCCCAGCTGGCGTTCCTCGGGAGTAACCCAGCGCTGAGGTGTGGGATGCTCGGCGGCCTCGTCCTGAATAGCCTTGGCATCCATGCCAATCCAATGAGCCATATCGCTTCCCTGGGCCGACATAGCGTTGCCGTCGGTGGCCGGAAGAACGGCGAAACCCTTCTTTGAACCCATGCGGAAACCCTGCTCGCTCACATCGCTGTCCCAACCCACGGGATAGCCCTGGGCGATAGCATGGTCGGCAATCTCCAGCAACTCGTCGAGAGTTACATTATAGCTCAGGTCGTGACGCCAGTTATCGGGGCTCTCCACTGCAAAGGTTTTATACAGAGGCTGATGCAGAAAAGCAGTCACCTGGATATAATCGTCGGCCTTCAGACCCGTCGACTCGTAGAAACTCTTGGGCGTATATTCCTTGCCTTTGTAGATGAACTTCTCGGGAGGCACACCCAGATACACATCGTGCACTGCCTTGATGGCCTTCAGGGCCAGCAGCTGATAGTTCTCGTCGCTCTGGAGCGAGGCAGTGCCAGCGGCGGCCTTCACCATGGGATTGGTCATAGCACTGAGCTCGCTATGGTTGGAAAGGGTGTCGCGATACATCACGCCGGGGCGCATTTGTTCTTCTGGCACAAGGCCGTAGCGGTCCATCACATGCAGGATATCGCCGAAACAGCCGCCCTGAGAGAACGACATATCGCCGTGGCAGCGAATCACGGCTGCGGCACGGTCTTGATAATCGCAATGAGCATTATACATCTCGCTCAGGTCATATTCGCCCTTGCCCATTCGCAGCAACTCTGCCTCCAAGAAAGCCGTTCCCGCATAGTCCCAGCAAGTGCCGGCCTTGCTCTGATTCTTCACCTTAGTCACGGGCAACTCCTTCACAATCGTGAACTTATAGCCCTCGTCATCCTTCTTTGCCTCCTGGGCAAAAGCAGGCACGCACAGCAGCGCACCAGCCATCATTGCGTATATTTTCTTCATAATAGTGTAATTATTTCAATAAAAAAAGAAATTCTATTAATAAACGCATCTCGGCAAAAAATATTGCCCGCAACCAAAAATAAAAGCCAATCTACCGCAACAGCGAACCAAACACCAGAGAAAAACCTGTCCGACTCAATCTGATTTTAACATTTCGCCGACTCCGGAAACAGCGCTGCGCACTCCTTCGCCTTTCCTTCGCTCTTCCTTCGCTCATCCTTCGCTCTAGACCCGCTCCAGTTTCGGCAAGCCGGAGTGGGATAAAAGCGGTGTTGATGCTGGGATAAACACGGCACTGAGCACGCGGAATTTTAACATTTGTTTTTCTACCAATCACACATTATAAATATGTACATTTACTTTTATACGGGCGGGAGAGAGGGAATCTGTCAAGGCAGAAATGTGGGAGAAAGTGAAAGAAATCAAAGGAATTTTGAGAGGCAGAGCAAGGCTGGGAAAAAAATGTTAAAAAAAAGGTTTGCTATGTCAAAAAAAAGGCTTATCTTTGCCAAGTGTAACCATTAGTGAGACAAATGTCGCAAGACATTGTCTTTCCGTAGGCTACACAATTTTTGGAAATAAATTTTTAATATTAAAAATAAAAAATATCAAAATGACTATCAACAAAGCATTCGCAGGAACTCTTGAATCCGGCGATATCATGGTCCAGATTGAACCCTCTGAAGAGGGCAAGCTGAACATCGAGCTTGACAGCACCGTGGCTTATCAGTTCGGTGAACAGATTAAAAAGGTCATTGCCGAAACTCTGCAGGAGTTGGGCATAACCAGTGCTAATGTTGTGGCAACCGACAAGGGCGCCCTCGACTGCACCATCAAGGCTCGCGTGACTTGCGCCGCCGTTCGTGCAACTGGCAAGGATGTTTGGAACGCTTAAAATGGAGGAACTATGAAAGATCGTCTCAGAAGAACAATGATGTTTGTGCCGGGTAACAACCCCAGCATGATGGCTGATGCCTATCTCTATGGTCCCGACTCGATTATGCTCGACCTCGAGGACTCCGTTACTATGGCCGAGAAGGATGCTGCTCGCCTCCTCGTACATAACGCACTGAAAACTATCGACTACGGCAACACCGAAATGGTGGTGCGTATCAACCCCCTGAACACTCCTTATGGTAAGAAGGACGTGGAGGCCGTTGTTAGCGCCGGCGTGAACGTAATCCGTATGCCCAAGACCGAGACCGCTGAAGAGGTGAAGGAACTTGAGGCTGAAATCATCAAGGTGGAAGAGCGCCTGGGCTGCGTAGGCCGCACTCAGATCATGGCCGCTATCGAGAGCGCACTGGGCGTGATCAACGCTTATGCCATCGCTACCGCCAGCAAGCGCATGATGGGTATCGCCCTCGGCGCCGAGGACTACACCGCTTCGCTGAAGACTCCCCGCACCGACGCCGGTACCGAGCTGCTGATGGCCCGCCAGACCATCGTCGTGGCCAGCCGCGCCGCAGGCATCAACTGCTTCGACACTGTTTATTCCAACCTTAACGATATGGACGCTTTCCGCCGCGAGGTGGAGGCTATCAAGGCCCTCGGCTTCGATGGTAAGTCCATCATCAACCCCCGTCAGATCGAGGTGGTGAACGAGGTGTTCGCTCCCAAGCAGAAGGATATCGAGAAGGCTCTGCGCATCAAGGCTGCCATCAAGGAAGCTGCCGCCAAGGGCAGCGGCGTTATCAGCCTCAACGGTAAGATGGTCGACAAGCCCGTGGTTATCCGCGCCGAGCACACCATCGAACTTGCAATTGCATCTGGTATTTTAAGAGAGGAGGACTTGTAATATGAACGCAACTAAAGACAGACAAGCTTTGATTGCAGCCGAAGCTGCAAAACTCAATAAAGAGGTTTTCGACGAGAAGAACCTCGTGAAAGACGGCACCGAGAAACAGGAAGCCCTGAAGAAGAGCCCCAAGATCGTGACCCTCGAAGAGGCTATCAAGAAATCCGGCCTCAAGGACGGTATGACCATCAGCTTCCACCACCATTTCCGTGGTGGCGACAAGGTGGTGAACATGGTTGTTGACAAACTGGCCGAAATGGGCTTCAAGAACCTCAGCCTCGCTGCTTCCTCGCTCCAGGATGTTCACGAACCCCTGATCGAGCATATCAAGAACGGCGTGATCACCAGCATCAGCACCTCCGGCCTGCGCGGCAAACTCGCCGACGAGATCTCTCGCGGCCTGATGGAGAAACCCGTTGTCTTCCGCAGCCATGGTGCACGTGGTAGCGCTATCGCTACCGGCGAGCTCCATATCGATGTGGCCTTCATCGGCGCTTCTTCTTGCGACCCCATGGGTAACGCTTGCGGTTTCAGCCGTAGCGAGAACGCTAAGAGCATCTGCGGTTCCCTCGGTTACGCACTGCCCGACGCACAGTATGCCGACAAGGTTGTCATCCTCACCGACGATCTCGTGGCTTATCCCAACACCCCCAACTCAATCTCCGAGCGCAACGTTGACTTCGTGGTTGAGGTTGAGAGTGTAGGCGACAGCAGCAAGATTGCTAGCGGCGCTATCCGCGACACCAAGAACCCCCGCGACATCCTCCTCGCACAGCAGGCTGCCAAGGTAATCGTCAACAGCGGTTACTTCAAAGAGGGCTTCTCTATCCAGACCGGTTCCGGCGGTGCATCCCTGGCCGCTGTGAAATATATCCGCCAGAGCATGATCGACCAGAACATCCACGCCAGCTTCGCACTGGGTGGCATCACCGCTCACATGGTCAAACTGCACGAAGAGGGCCTCATCGACCGTCTTATCGACGTACAAAGCTTCGACCGCGTGGCCGCTGAGAGCATCATGAACGATCCTAAGCATAAAGAGGCTTCCGCCAACGAGTATGCTAGCGCCGACGAGCCCGGTTCCGCAACCCACGCTCTCGACATCGTCATCCTCTCCGCTCTTGAGGTCGACACCGAGTTCAACGTGAACGTCCTCGTTGGTTCCGACGGTATCATCCGCGGTGCCATCGGTGGTCACCAGGACACCGCAGCCGACAGCGCACTGAGCATCATCGTGTGCCCCTTGCTCCGCGGCCGTATCCCCTGCGTGGTTGACAAGGTCACCACCCTTATCACTCCTGGTAAGAGCGTCGACGTGGTCGTTACCGAGTACGGTATCGCCGTCAACCCCAACCGGCCTGAGATTGCTGAGCGCCTGAAGAAAGCCGGTCTCAACATCGTTGACATCAACTGGCTCAAGGATCGCGCCCTCAAGCAGATTGGCACCCCCGCTCCCCTGCCCTTCGGCGACAAGGTGGTCGGCGTTGTCATGAACCGCGACGGCAGCGTTCTCGACGTTATCAAGAACATCAACGCATAAAGCAACATAGATTGTAGAATGTAAAATGTAGAATTTAGAGTGGGGTGGCACCCACAATTTCCCACCCCGCTCTATCTTCTATAAACTGAACAGCGCAGACCTAAACATAATTGGCACCCGCCCTATTCTACATTCTAAAATCTACAATTTACAATCATCATGGAAGTTACTCTTGACGAACTGCTGCAGAGCCGCGACAACCGCCACCTGCGTCACCTGGAATTGCTTCAGCAATATCCGGAGTGGACTCTCGTGTCGGTAACGATGGTCATGCCCGGACCCGTGAAGAGCAACCCCATTTCTTTGACGCTGGCCGACAAGGCAGAGGCTTTCCTGCAACAGAACCAATTCCTGCAAATTGAGTTCATGGAACGCCGCGACCTGCATACCGGGTCGGAAATCTACTTTGTCAGCCGTTTGCCCTTGCTGGAGGCCAAGCGGTTGTGCTGTCTTATTGAGGACGGCTATCCACTGGGCCGCCTGTGGGACTTCGACGTTATCCGCCCCGACTCCACACCGCTGTCGCGCACCGAGATTGGCTTCGAACCCCGCAAGTGCATCATCTGCGAAAACGAACCCTCCATCAACTGCATCAGAGCCCGCCGGCACACAAAGCCTGACCTGTATGCACGCGTGGAGGAAATCTTTAACCAATACAAGGACACACCCGCAAACTATGATCTCGGAATTTGAAATACGCCAGCTGAGTCTGCACGACCGCCGCAGCCGTAAGAAGGTGGAGGACTTCCTCGCCCTGAACGAGCTGCGCCTGGACGAGGTGGACAGCTACTACGGCATCTTCCGCTTGGAGGAAGAAGAGATTCTGGCGGGTGGCGGACTGAAACGCGACATCATCAAGTGCGTGGCCGTGCGCGAAGATCTGCGCGAAGAGCACTTGTTCAACATGCTGGTGTCGCACCTGATGAGCGTGGCCCGAGAAGAAGGCCATTTCTCATGCAAAGTATACACCAAGCCCAAGAACCTGGCCATCTTCCAGTCGCTTGGATTCAAGCTCATCGCCCAGTCGCCCCAGGCACTGTTTATGGAGAACTCGCTGACCGAGCTGAATCGCTACAAAGCCCACTTGGCCGAGGCGAGCGACCGCCACAAAGGTGAGCGCAGAGGCTTGATAATCATGAATGCGAACCCCTTCACCAAGGGCCACCGCTATCTGGTGGAGACTGCCGCAGCGCAGGTCGACCAACTGTTTGTGGTGGTGGTGAAGGAAAACCGGTCGATGTTCGACTACAAGTACCGGTTGGAAATGGTTGAATCCGGATGTGCCGATATAGCCAACGCACATGTGCTGGAAGGCAGCGACTATCAGATTTCTGAGGCCACCTTCCCCACCTATTTCCTCAAACAGGTGACCGACGCCACCGACGAGCATATCCGCCTCGACCTGGATGTTTGTCTGCGACATATCGTCCTCTCGCTGGGTATAACCCACCGCTTCGTCGGCAGCGAACCTACCGACAAACTGACGGCACGATACAATGAGCTGATGCACGAAGTGCTCGAGCCTCAAGGCGTGGAAGTGGTGGAGGTAGAGCGACTGACACTGAAAGATATGGTAATCAACGCCAGCCGAGTGCGTCAGGTCGGCGACCTCTCGTTGCTGTTCCCCACCAGTGTTCCCTTCGTTCTCGGCGTGCTGGCCGCCCAGGCCATGCGCGATGAGCTGAACCTCAAAGGAAAACCGGGCCTTATTGGTCCTGACGACAATGGTTCGCACAGCGACATGAACTACGAGGTGATGATGCGCAGCATCAACGCTATCGAACCCTATTTAGTGAAACTGGCCCAGCTGAGCTACTCCGACGAGATGCCTGCCGTAACAACAGTCACCTCCATCGGCCTCCAGGCCGAGTCGGCCATGCTGGAAGCCACAGGAGGAGTCAACACCCACAAAGGTGCCATCTTCGCACTGGGAATGATGGTGGCGGGCATTGCCCACTCCGTCTATCGCTTGCACCAAGTGGATGTTGCAAAAATCAGAGAAGCCATCATGGCCCTGGCCAAGGGGATGCCCGCAACCAGCGACACCCACGGGGCGGCAGTGCGTCAGAAACACCATGTGAAAGGCGCATTGGACATGGCTCTGGAAGGATATGCCCAACTCTTTGAAGACTGGATGCCCTATTTCCAGCAAGTGAAGGAAGATGAGCAGGCACGGCTGCGACTGTTGCTGCACATCGTTTCCACACTCGAAGACAACAACCTCTACCACCGCGGAGGAGCCGAGCTGACGCTAGAATCACAGCAACGCTGCGC
Organism: Bacteroidales bacterium; assembly: GCA_045597945.1. Classification (GTDB taxonomy): domain Bacteria; phylum Bacteroidota; class Bacteroidia; order Bacteroidales; family P3; genus Colimorpha. The sequence goes on along the minus strand of JAZLLD010000050.1, from coordinate 36,797 downwards.
CCAGGTGGCAGACAATTTTAGAACAGAAGACAATGAGGCTTTGGCAGAGTGGATGAAAAAGCACAATATGTCGCCCGGCGGTTCGGCCGACATGCTGGCGCTCTCGCTCTTCGCCGCCCACATCATATATAACATATAGTATCATTATACTATTAAAAGCAAACTGATTAAAACAACAATAAAAATAATAATTTAAAACAAAACAACATGGTAGAATTATTCAATCAAGGAGTATACCTCCTGAATGGTAAGGAAATCAAAATGGATGCCGCTGGCATGCCCGCAGCCGACGAAGCTCGCGAAAACACCATCGCTTATAAAATCCTCCGCGCCCACGACGTGGACGGTTCCAAAGGCAAGAAAATGCGCATCCGTTTCGATGCTATGGTTTCTCACGATATCACTTACGTTGGTATCATCCAGACCGCTCGCGCTTCCGGTCTTGAGAAATTCCCCCTGCCCTACGCTCTCACCAACTGCCACAACTCTCTCTGCGCAGTAGGCGGCACCATCAATGAGGACGACCACATCTTCGGTCTTTCCGCTGCTAAGAAATACGGTGGTATCTACGTTCCCGCCAACCAGGCCGTTATCCACCAGTATGCCCGCGAGGCCCTCGCACAGTGCGGCAACATGATTCTCGGTTCCGACTCTCACACCCGCTACGGTTCCCTCGGTAACATGGGTGTTGGTGAAGGTGGTGGCGAGCTCGCTAAGCAGCTCCTCAAGAACACCTGGGACATCAACGCTCCTGAGGTTGTCCTCGTATGGCTGGAAGGCAAACCCCGCAAGGGTGTCGGCCCCCACGACGTAGCTATCTCCTTGGTTAAGGCTACCTTTGAGAACGGTTTCGTAAACAACAAGGTCCTCGAATTCGCAGGTCCTGGCGTTGCTGAACTCGACACCGACTTCCGTAACGGTATCGACGTGATGACCACTGAGACCACCTGCCTCAGCTCCATCTGGATCACCGACGAGAAGGTCAATGAATACTACAAGATGCACGGCCGTCCCGAAGCTTACAAACAGCTCATGCCCGGCGACGTGGCTTACTACGACCGCATGATCAAGATCGACCTCTCCACTCAGGAGTGTATGATCGCTCTGCCTTATCACCCCTCCAACGCCTACAGCATCCACGAGCTGCAGGAGAACCCCGAGGCTATCCTCCGCGCTGTTGAGGAAGACACCCACAAGCGTTATGGCAACAAGGTCGAGATCGACCTCGTCAGCAAAATCCGCAACGGTAAAGTTTGCGCCGACCAGGCTCTTATCGCTGGTTGCTCCGGTGGTACCTACGACAACCTCGCCGAGGCTGCTGCCATCCTGAAGGGCAAGACCATTGGTAACGACTACTTCACCATGAGCGCTTATCCCCAGTCCAACCCCGTATACCTGGCTGCCACCCGCAGCGGTATCTGCGAGGAACTGATGGAAGCTGGCGTTGTGATGAAGCCCGCATTCTGCGGTCCTTGCTTCGGTGCTGGTGACGTTCCCGCCAACAACGGCTTCTCCATCCGCCACACCACCCGTAACTTCCCCAACCGCGAAGGTTCCAAGCCCAGCGACGGCCAGATCGCTCTCGTCAGCCTTATGGATGCTCGCTCCATCGCTGCCACCGCAGCTAATGGTGGTGTCATCACCGCTGCTACCGACGTCGAGTACACCAACGACCACAAGAGCTATGAGTTCGACGGCGCTCTGTACAAGACCCGCATCTACGACGGCTACGGCAAGGCCAACACCGAAGAGCCCCTCCGCTATGGCCCCAACATCAAAGACTGGCCCAAGATGTACGCAATGGAAGAGAACATGCTCGTTGAGCTGGCAGCTGTTATCCACGATGCAGTTACCACCACCGACGAACTCATCCCCTCTGGTGAGACTTCTTCCTACCGTTCCAACCCCCTCAAGCTCTCCGAATTCGCACTGAGCCGCCGCTGCCCCGAGTACGTTGGCCTCAGCAAGCGCATCCAGAGCGAAGACCTCGCTCGTCGTGCCGGCAACGTTCCTCAGAACGTGGCTGACGCTCTCGCCAAGGTTGGTGCCAAGGCCGAGAACACCAGCTTCGGTTCCTGCGTATTCGCAAATCGTCCTGGCGACGGTTCCGCACGTGAGCAGGCTGCCAGCTGCCAGAAGGTTCTTGGTGGCGATGCCAACATCTGCTTCGAATACGCTACCAAGCGCTATCGCAGCAACTGCATCAACTGGGGTATCATGCCCTTCACCCTGGCTCAGGGCACCGAGTTCAACTATGAGGTCGGCGACATGGTCTTCATCCCCGGCATCCGCCAGGCTGTCCTCGACGGCAAGGAAGAGATCGACGCTAAGGTGATCAGCAAGAACGGTGTGAAAGACATCCACCTCTACTTCCAGAACCTCACCCAGAACGAGCGCACCATCCTCACCGACGGTTGCTTGATGAACTTCTACGCAAATCAGAATAAATAAAATAGAGTGTAGAATGTAGATGGTAGATTGTAGAGTCCCGGGTGCGGAGTTGTGATATACAACGTGGTGCGCCAGCCACTCTACAATCTAAAATCTACAATCTAAAATCAAAAAAACATAAAATGTAGTGTGCCTGATGAAAGTTTGTGGCTCGGCATCATGCGCCAGCCCACTCTACAATCTGCATTCTACAATCTAAAATCAAAACACAAATGTAGTGTGCCTGATGAAAGCTTGTGGCTCGGCATCATGCGCCAGCCCACTCTACAATCTGCATTCTACAATCTAAAATCATAAAGATATGGCAAAAATTCAGATGACTACTCCCCTCGTGGAGATGGACGGCGACGAAATGACCCGCGTACTTTGGAAAATGATCAAGGAAGACCTCATCCTTCCCTTCGTTGACCTGAAGAGCGAATACTACGACCTCGGCCTCGTAAAACGCGATGAGACCAAGGACCAGATCACCATCGACTCCGCTGAGGCAGCTAAGAAGTATGGCGTCGCAGTTAAGTGCGCCACCATCACTCCTAACCTGAAACGTATGGACGAATACAAACTCCACGAGATGTGGAAGAGCCCCAACGGCACCATCCGCTCCATCCTCGACGGTACCGTGTTCCGTACCCCCATCACCATCCCCACCATCAAGCCCGTCGTTAAGAACTGGGAAGCTCCTATCACCATCGCTCGTCACGCTTACGGCGACGTTTACAAGAGCGTTGAGATCCGCGCCAACGAGCCCGGCGTTGCCAAGCTCGTTTTCGACGGTGAGAACGGTCAGCACGAAGAGGTTGTTATCCACAACTTCAAGGGCGCTGGCGTCCTCCAGGGCATGCACAACCTCGACAAGAGCATCCGCTCCTTCGCTCACAGCTGCTTCAAATACGCTATCGATATGAAGCAGGACCTCTGGTTCTCCACCAAGGACACCATCAGCAAGAAATACGACGCTCAGTTCCGCATCATCTTCGAAGAGGTCTTCGAGGAATACAAGGCTAAGTTCGAAGAACTCGGCATCGAATACTTCTACACCCTCATCGACGACGCAGTTGCTCGCGTTATCCGCAGCAAGGGCGGCTACATCTGGGCTTGCAAGAACTACGATGGCGACGTTATGTCCGACATGGTCAGCACCGCTTTCGGCTCCCTCGCTATGATGACCTCCGTACTCGTCAGCCCCGACGGCAAATACGAGTTCGAAGCTGCTCACGGCACCGTTACCCGCCACTGGTACAAATATCAGGAGACTGGCGAGATGACCTCCACCAACCCCATGGCTACCATCTTCGCATGGAGCGGCGCTCTGCGCAAACGTGGTGAAATGGACGGTCTGAAAGACCTCATGAACTTCGCCGACCAGCTCGAAGGCGCTTGCTTCGACACCCTGAACGAAGGTATCTGCACCAAGGACCTCGCTGCCCTCATGGAAGGCATCACTCCTAAGAGCGTCAACTCCGACGAGTTCATCAAGGCTATCCGCACCCGCCTTGAGAAGCGTCTTGCTTAATCAGTGATCTGTGATGAGTGATCTGTGATGAGTGAAAATTCATCGCTCCAAAATCACAATTCAAAATCACCATACTAAAGAAAAAGCCCGCACCTGGCGGGCTTTTTTATTTTGCGGTAATCTCTAAAATTTGTTTTTCTAACCAAGCAAGCTTGGCTAGAAGGACTGAAATCCGAGCGGTTCAGTGAAAATCCGAGAAAGTCATTGTTAATCAGAAATTACTTGTTACAAAATAATTTCTGACTAATTTCTGGTAAGGCAACCTCTAATAATTCATTTTTTTTGAAACAACGAGAATATCCAGTGAATATTCAAGCGTGATTTAAACGTAAATTTTCGTAAATTATTATTAAACAATAAATTAATTCACGATAATTCGCATGCAATTTACGGTAATTCGCGTTAAAATAAATCTCATGTGTACCAATTTTTAGAAGCTACCGTAATTTCTTTCAGTTCATAAGTTTCGCTTGCGAAACTTAGATTATCCAATTTTTAGAAGTCACCTTGTGTTTGCATTGCAATTTCACATTTCACATTTTTGCAAAAAAAGCACACAAGGCTGCCCTCTACCTTACCGCCTATTCCTGCTCGAAGATAGCGGTGAGGTCGATGGCGTGATTGATGGCTAAAGGGCGCGGATTCTGGGTGTCGCCGTCGTTCCAGCCTACAAAGCGGAATCCCCGGTTAGGAATGGCCAAAATCTGCACCTCCGAACCTCGGGGAATGTACCCCGAGCCGTCGCAAGCACCTATCGTGTCGTTGTTGACAATGATATAGAGCTGCTGTTCGCGGCAGTTGCGCACGGTATCGCGAACGAAGATGGTGTCGTGTGGCGAGCCTGCGCAGTCGTGCATGATAATAGAGTCGCGTAGGCGGATGGTCGTAGCTATGGTTCCAGGAACAAATACGTAAGTTGTATCGTGGACGGCCACTGTGTCGTGGACTTCAATCGTATTGTGGATAGCCACTGTGTCGTGGACAATAGGCAGTAATGGAATGAAAAGTGCTATCAGTGCGACGTCCTGTGTGGGTGCGATGGTGCGGGGATTGTCAGTGTTGCCATCCGACCAACAAAAAAAGTTGTGATTGTCGGTGGGTGTTGCCTCAATAATGGCGGGGAGGGCGCAAGTGGGGTGCTGTGTGATGCTGGCGGAGCCCATGGTAGTGTTGGCAGAAGCCACAGAAATACTATAACTAGGACTCTCAATAAAGTTAGCGAATCTGATCCAACCCGTAGCACTTCGGTATGCGTCCACAGTTCCGCAGGGAACGAACACATTGCAGCTGATAGGAACGCCGTCGAAAGTGTATGAATAGCCAACGGTTGGAGGCGTACTCGCTTTGCAAACAATTGTGTCAAGGCTGTTGCAGTACGAGAAAGCCCACTCCCCAATGGAAGTGACGGAATTGGGAATGGTAACACTGGTGAGGCTGTAACAGTCACCGAAAGCCATCTCACCAATGGAAGTGACAGAATTGGGAATGGTGACACTCGTGAGGCTGTAACAGTCACCGAAAGCCATCTCACCAATGGAAGTGACGGAATTGGGAATGGTGACACTCGTGAGACTCTCACAGAGAAAGAAAGCGTTATCGCCAATGGATGTGACAGAGTTGGGAATTGAGACAGATGTGGCATCGGCAGAACAGCCGATTAAATGGGTCTTGGTATTATCGGAAAAAACTAGGGGGTGTTCTACATAACCATTCACACTCAGCGCACCCCACGGCGACCCTGTGGCAGTGCCGTGATAGTCAATATTTCGCACTAGGTAGAAGGCGTCATATCCAATGAAAGTAACGGAGTTGGGAATGGAAGCACTGGTGAGGCTGCTGCAATAGTAGAAAGCGTAATTACCAATGGAAGTGACGGAGTTGGGGATGGTGACACTTGTGAGACTCTTACAGAATGAAAAGGCATTGGCCCTAATGGAAGTAACGGAATTGGGGATAGTAACGCTCGTGAGTCTCTCGCAGAAAGAAAAAGCATAATTGCCAATGAACGTGATGGAGTTGGGGATGGTGATGTTGGTAAGGTTTCTGCATTCTTTGAAAGCTTCGTCTTCAATGGTGGTGACGGAGTTGGGGATGTTGATGCTTGCAAGGTTGGTGCATTGGTAAAAAGTGCGTCCTTCAATGGAAGTGACGGAACTGGGTATGGTAATGCAGGGGAGGCTGGTGCAGTTGGAAAAAGCAGCTCCTCCAATGGAAGTGACGGAATTGGGGATGGTGATATTCATGAGTCTGTGACACTCGCAGAAAGCACCTTCCCCAATGTAAGTGACTGAATTGGGAATGGTGAGACTGGTGAGGCTGTAACAGTCAGCAAAAGCGTAATCTCCAATGGACGTGACAGAGTTGGGAATTGAGACAGATGTGGCATCGGCAGAACAGCCGATCAAATGGGTCTTGGTATTATCGGAAAAAACTAGGGGGTGTTCTACATAACCATTCACACTCAGCGCACCCCACGGCGACCCTGTGGCAGTGCCGTGATAGTCAATATTTCGCACCATGCAGAAAGCGTAATAACCGATGGAAGTGACGGAGTTGGGAATGGAAGCACTGGTGAGGCTTCTGCATTCATAGAAAGCGTAATTACCGATGGAAGTGACAGAGTTGGGAATGGTGACACTGATGAGGCCGTCGCAGCCCCTAAAAGCGTAATCCCCAATAGACGTGACAGAATAGGCAATGCCATTATAGGTGACGGAGGAGGGAATGGTAAGATCGCCAGCGGGTGTGGTGTATCCTAACCAGGAAGATGAACCCGGATAGGTGACGCTGGCGGTGGAACCGGATATGTTATAGTACAGTGTCTGCCCTGAAGGGGCTACGGCACTGAAATCGTAGGCCCACGAAGTGAGGACTGAGGCTGCCAGAAGGAGGATGAGTGCGATTTTTTTCATGGCTAATTATGTGTTTTTCGGGGTGCAAAAATACGGAAAAAAGTGAACTACAAAATTTACAAATTATATTTCTCTGCCGTGGAATATAGGGAATGCGGTGAGTTTGTTGCACGAGAGGGCTGTGGCTGAGGACGTCGGCGTGAAAGGGTTGTGTGTCATGCTGATGGGGATTATGTGGATTGCTACTTATTTGTAAATCAATGTGCTATATAAGAATCCATAAACAATTCAGCGCAATTATTCTTCGCTCTGCTCGAAGATGGCGGTGAGATGGATGTTGTGGTTGATGGTGACTGGGCGCGGGTTCTGGGTGTTGCCGTCGCTCCAGCTTACAAAGCGGAAGCCTCGGTTAGGAATGGCCATGATCTGCACTTCCGCCCCCCGGGGGAAGTACCCCGAGCCGGCGCAAACTCCCATCGTGTCGTTGTTGGCAATGATATAGAGTTGCTGTTCGTGGCAGTCGCGTACGGTGTCGTAGACAAAGATGGTGTCGTGCAGCGAGCTGGCGCAGTCGTGCATGATGATGGAGTCGCGGAGGTAGATTGTCGTAAACATGGTGCCGGAAACATATACGTAAGCCGTGTCTTGGATGGTCACTGTGTCATGGACAATAATCGTATCTTGGATGGCCACCGTGTCGTGTACAACATACATTGTTGGGGCAAAAAATGCTATCAGTGCTATGTCCTGTGTGGGTGCGATGGTGCGGGGATTGTCGGCGTTGCCATCCGACCAACATAAAAAGTTGTGAATGTTGGCGGGTGTGGCCTCAACAATGGCGGGGAGGGTGCAAGTGGGTTGCTGGGTGATGCTGGCGGAGCCCATGGTATTGTCGGCAGAAGCCACAGAAATACTATAACTAGGACTCTCAATAAAGTTTGCGAATCTATCCCAACCCATAGCACTTCGGTATGCGTCCGCACTTCCGCAGGGAACGAACACTTTGCAACTGGTAGGAACGCCGACGAAAGTGTATGAATCGCCAACGGTTGGAGGCGTACTCGCTTTGCAAACAAGTGTGTCAAGGCTGAAGCAGTCCGCGAAAGCCCACTCCCCAATGGAAGTGACGGAATTGGGAATGGTGACACTCGTGAGACTCATACAACCATTGAAAGCGGCCTCCCCAATGGAAGTGACTGAATTGGGAATGGTGACACTCGTGAGACCCTCTAAGAGCCAAAAAGCGTAATCACCTATGGAAGTGACTGATGCGGGAATCGTGACAGATGAGGCATCGGCAGAGCAGCAGATTAAATGGGTCTTGGTATTATCGGAAAAAACTAGGGGGTGTTCTACATAACCATTCATACTCAACGCACCCCACGGCGCCCCTGCGGCAGTTCCGTGATAGTCAATATTTCGCACAAAATCGAAAGCACCATAACCAAAGGAAATGACGGAATTGGGAATCGTGAGACTCGTGAGACTCACACAAAAATTAAAAGCGGACTCTCCAATAGTAGTGACGGAATTGGGAATGGTGAGACTCGTGAGACTCGTACAAGCATTGAAAGCCCACTCTCCAATGGAAGTGACTGAATTGGGAATGGTAACACTCGTGAGGCTGGGGCAGTTAGCAAAAGCGTAATCTCCAATAGAAGTAACCGAGGAGGGAATGATAACGGAGGTAAGACTGTCGCAGTCGGAGAAAGTACCATGAGCTATGGAAGTGATGGAGTTGGAGATGGTAACACTGGCCATACGTCTGCAGCCAGTGAAAGCGGCCTCTCCAATAGAAGTGACAGAATTGGGAATGGTCACACTAGTGAGGCTGTAGCAGTACTGGAAAGCCCCCGAACTAATGGAAGTGACGGAGTTGGGAATGGTGACGCTTGTCAGGCTTGTGCAGTGCGCGAAAGCGAAATCACCAATGGAAGTGACGGAATTGGGAATGGTGACAGATGTTGCATCAGTAGAACAGCAGATTAGATGGGTCTTGGTATTATCGGAAAAAACTAGGGGGTGTTCTACATAGCCATTCACACTCATTGCACCCCACGGCGATCCTGTAGCAGTTCCATGATAGTCAATATTTCGCACTAAGTAGAAGGCTTCATCACCAATGGATGTGACGGAGTTGGGAATGGTCACACTCATGAGCCTCACACAGTAATCAAAAGCGGCCTCTCCAATGGAAGTGACAGAGTTGAGAATGGTGACACTGATGAGGCCGTCGCAGCCTCTAAAAGCGTAATTTCCAATAGACGTGACAGAATAGGCAATGCCATTATAGGTGACGGAGGAGGGAATGGTAAGATCGCCAGCGGGTGTGGTGTATCCTAACCAGGAAGATGAACCCGGATAGGTGACGCTGGCGGTGGAACCGGAGATGTTATAGTACAGTGTCTGGCCTGAAGGGGCTACGGCACTGAAATCGTAGGCCCACGAAGTGAGGACTGAGACTGCGAAGAGGAGGCTGAGAACTAATTTCTTCATGGCTAATTGTGTTTCTTTTCGGATGCAAAGATACGAAGAAAAAAGTGAACTGATTAAATTATTTCAATATTTAACATTCCGAGCGAACAAAATTGCTGATTTTTAACATTAAAGCAGCCTAACAAAGGCAGCTGAATCCAACCAGCATCTCCTCCCCCTCGCCTTTTTCCACTCCTACGAGCGAAGGAAGAGCGAAGGAAGAGCGAAGGAAGAATATATATAAATCTAACAATATAATGCGCCAAAAAAAGTGTGAACTGTGAACTGTGAACTTGCGTTGCTCCGCCACTTTCAAAAAAAATATATAAAATAATAATATTATAATATTATATATACCTTATTTTTATTATGCGTTTTGAGGGGCACTGCGCCAGCATTTCAAAGTTCACAGTTCACAGTTCACATTTTACTTCATCTTCTTCAAAGTTTCCGATACATCCTTCAGCATGGTCTGAGAGTCAGCATTGAAATCGATAATTTTCTGCGTTGTTCTCAGAAAATTGTCGGTTAAAATTTTCAAGTACATGTCTTGATGTTCAATTCGCTGGGCTTGTGTATTTATTATTTCTTGCTTCATTTCCAATAAGTTACGATTGATTTCGCTATTGCTGCTTTTCTCCTCAATTTTGCCGTTTTTTATTGTGTCACAGTCGTTTACAAGCCTGTTCATGATTAATTGTGTTTTTTTGGCAATTGGCGGAGGGGAGGAAAATTATGCACCAGGAGAAAGAAAAAAAATTGACAATTGGATTTTTTTTCGTATCTTTGCAATGCTAAAAAGGGGTGTATTTATCGCCTAAAAACCTACTAACAATTTAAAAAACAAAAGAATACCATGTGCGGAATAGTTGGATACCTCGGGGATCAGCAGGCTTACCCCATCCTGATAAAGGGCTTGCATCGTTTGGAATATCGCGGTTACGATAGTGCTGGCGTATCGCTCATCAGCAAGTCGGGCGAGCTGAACGTATACAAGGACAAAGGCAAAGTGTCGGCCCTGGAGGAGAGCGCAGCCAAGGAGGACTTGAGCGGCACGATAGGCATAGCCCACACCCGCTGGGCTACCCACGGCGAACCCAATGCAACCAACGCCCATCCGCACTACTCGCAGTCGAAGAACCTCGCACTGGTACACAACGGAATTATCGAGAACTACAAGTCGCTTAGAGCCGAGCTCGAAACCCGCGGCATGACTTTCTGCAGCGAGACCGACACCGAGGTGCTGGTGCAGCTGGTTGAGAACATGATGGACTCGCACAAGTGCGACCTCTACACTGCCGTGCAGCTGGCGCTGAAGAATGTGGTGGGAGCCTACGCCATTGCCATCCTGGAGAAGAGCAACCCCGACACGCTTGTCTGCGCCCGCAAAGGCAGCCCCCTGATCATAGGCATAGGCAAGGGCGAGACCGGCCGCAAGGAGTTCTACATCGGTTCCGACGCCACACCCATTATCGAATACACCAACCAGGTGGTCTATCTGAACGACGAGGAGATTGCCGTCATGGACCGCACCGGCCGCTTGGAAATCACCAACTTGGCCAACGTGAAGCAGACTCCCAACCTGGTCACCCTGCAGATGAATCTGGACCAGCTCGAGAAAGGCGGCTACGCCCACTTCATGCTCAAGGAAATCTGGGAACAGCCCAATGCCATCCGCACCTGCATCCGTGGCCGTCTCCACAAAGATGAGAAGGACATCATCCTGAGCGGCATCATCGACCATAAAGACAAGTTCATCAACTGCCGTCGCATTATCATCTGCGCCTGCGGCACCTCGTGGCACTCGGCCCTGATAGGCAAATACTTCATCGAAGAGGCCTGCCAGATACCCGTGGAGGTGGAATACGCATCGGAATTCCGCTACCGCAACCCCGTTATCTTCCCCGACGACGTAGTCATCGCCGTATCGCAATCGGGCGAGACCGCCGACACCCTGGCCGCCATACAGCTGGCCAAGAGCAAGGGCTCTTTCCTCTATGGCATCTGCAACGTCATCGGTTCCAGCATAGCCCGCGCTACCGACTCGGGCACCTACCTCCACGTGGGTCCTGAAATCGGCGTGGCCTCCACCAAGGCCTTCACCGGCCAGGTCATCACCCTGGCTCTCCTGGGCATGGCCATTGCCAAAGAGCGCAAGACCCTGACCGACGAAATGTACAAGATGCTGGTGAACGAAATCGAGCAAATCCCCGCCAAGATGGAATGGACTTTGGAGCACAACAAGGACATCGACAAGTTTGCCCAGCAGTTCACCTATTGCAAGAATTTCATCTACCTCGGCCGTGGCTACAGCTACCCCGTTGCCCTTGAAGGAGCACTGAAACTCAAGGAAATCAGCTATATTCATGCCGAAGGATATCCCGCTGCCGAAATGAAGCACGGTCCCATTGCCCTGGTGGACGAGGAGATGCCCGTGGTGGTCATTGCCCCGAAACGAGGCATGTACGAAAAGGTTGTCAGCAACATCCAGGAAATCAAGTCGCGCAAGGGCCGCATCATCTCTGTCGTTACCGAAGGCGACACGGCCGTGAGAGAGATGAGCGACTACAGCTTCGTCATCCCCGACACCCGCGACTTCCTCGTGCCCCTGCTGGCCGTCATCCCCTTGCAGTTGCTCAGCTACTATGTGGCTATTGCCAAAGGCCGCAACGTAGACCAGCCCCGCAACTTGGCCAAGAGCGTTACGGTGGAGTAATTGGATCTGAGGGTAGAGGGTAGAATGTAGAGTGGGCTGCCGCTAGATGATTTATAAGTTATGAATTATGATTTATGAGTGGGCTGGCGCGAGATGATTTATGAGTTATGAATTATGATTTGTGAGTAGGCTGGCACTAGATGATTTATGATTTATGAGTGGGCTGGCACTAGATGATTTATGAGTTATGAATTATGATTTATGAGTGGGCTGACGCACATAAATGCTACACTCTAAAATCTTAAATCTAAAATCTAAAATCCCTCTCTACAATTTACAATCTAGAATCACAACCCATGCCCACACCCGACAAAGACCAACAAGCCGTTATCGACCTTGAACAAGGCCGCCACCTAGTGCTCGCACCCCCGGGATGTGGAAAGACATTCATCCTTGCCGAACGCGTCATCCGTGCCCAGGCCCATGGGGTGGAATATGCCGACATGCTCTGCCTCACATTCACCAACCGCGCTTCCCGCGGCATGCGCGACCGCATAGCCCAGGCCTCGGGCAACCCCGTCCCGGCCGACTTGTTTGTGGGCAACGTGCACCGCTTCTGCTCCAACTATCTGTTTGAGTCCAAGAAGATTCCACAGAACACAGCCGTCATCGACGACCTCGATGCCGAGAGCATCATCTCCTATCTGGCCCACCTCGACCCCACCGAGGACCATTCGCGCTTTGCCTCGGAGATTGTCAACCTCCAGCACGCCCTTTCGCAACGAGAGAAAGGCATGCCCGAACAGCTCATCGTGCATGCAGAGATGCTCAGCCAGACCGAACTGCCCAATCTGGAACGCAAGTCAGAGATAGCCCGGCTCTATGCCGAATACAAGGAGACCGACTGTCTGCTGGACTTTGAAGACCTGCTGGAAAAGACTTACTTCTACGCCCTTGCCGACCCCAACCGCCGACGCTATAAATGGATTCAGATTGACGAGGTGCAGGACCTCAGCTTCCTTCAGTTTGCGCTGATCGACCTCTTTGCCGCCCCCGATGCCACAATCGTCTACCTAGGCGACGAACAGCAGGCCATCTTCTCCTTCGTGGGAGCCAAACTTGCCGCCCTGGAGCAGATCAAGCGGCAGTGCCAACCCAACATCCACCACCTGGGCCACAACCACCGCTCGCCGCGCTATCTGCTGAACGTGTTCAACACCTATGCCGCCAACCAGCTGGGCATCGACCCCGAGCTGCTGCCCAGCACCGACGACAGCACCCTGGCCCTCCCGCAGGACCTGTGCATCTTCCAGGCCTGCTATCACGAGCTCTCAGGCATCTATCGCAAAGACGAGCTGCGCTGCCGTGCCGACGGCTCCTACTGCACTCAGTGCCAGCGACCTGTGGGCAACGAATACCGGCTGGCCGTGGCCATGGCACAACGTTATGCCGCCCTCGAACCCGACGGCCGCGTGGCCATCATCGTTTCCACCAATGCCGAGGCCGAGCGCATCAGCCGCGCCTTCGGCACCATCCCCCACTTCAAGATCTCAGGCCGAGACCTCTTCACCACCCCCACTGTACAGCTTCTCTTCTCCCACCTCAATATCATTGCCAACGAGACTTGCTTCATTGCCTGGGCTCGACTGCTCCACCACTTGGGCATCATCCCCCAATATGCGGCAGCACGCAACCTCATGAGGGAGCTCCGCAACCGAGCAATCACCCCCACCGACCTGCTGGTCTACGACGGGGGCTCCTATCTGCAACATTTCGTGCAGGTGCTCGACGAGCAGGAAGTGGTCCTCTTCGACACCGAGACCACCGGCCTGGACATCTTCTCCGACGATATCATACAGATTGCCGCCGTAAAAGTACGCCACGGACAGCTGGTGCCAGGGTCGGAGTTTAACATTATCATCCAGACCGAGAAGAGCATACCGCCCATCGTAGGCGGACACGACAACCCGATGCTCTCCGTGTACCTAGAATCCGAACGCTACAGCCGCCAGGAGGGCCTCAAACTCTTTCTGGACTACTGCGCCAACCACGTGCTCATAGGGCATAACGTGGAGTTCGACTTCAACATCCTCGACTACAACCTGCGCCGCACCCTGGGCTTCTCGCTAGGCCACCGCCAACGCTTCGACACCCTCAAGCTCATCCGCCTAGTGGAACCACGCCTCCGCGTATACAAACTAGAGAAACTGCTTGAGACTCTGCACCTCCAGGGCACAAACTCACATAACGCCATTGACGATGTCCTGGCCACCCTCTCGCTCCTCCAATACTGCCGCACAAAGGCCGACAGCTTCATTCCGAGCCAGCAGGAGCTCCTGGCCACCCCCAACATGGCCCGCATCACCGAGCAGTTCCGCCACATCTACCGCCCCATCTTCCTCCACAGCCAGCAGATCATGTTCGAGCAACCGCAGCCCGGCAGCACTCAGCCCGTGCTGGTACGCGAATTGAATCAGATCTACCTCCATCTGCTGTCGCAAGCCGTCATCGAACCCCTCGACAAATGGCAGCACATACTCAACTACCTCTCCCACGACCTCATTGCCACCGACCAGGCGCCCACCCTGCGCCAGCAACTCGACCGCTACCTTGTGGAGATGAATACCCTCCGCGAGTCCGACATCTGCGACAGCACCTCCATGCGCACCCTTTCCAACGAGAAATACTTCGTTGCCACCGCCCACAAGGCCAAAGGGCTGGAATTCGAGAGCGTCATCGTCTTCAACGCCGTCGAAGGATCCTACCCCTTCTTCAACAACATTAAGAGCGCCGACGCCGAGCGCATACGCGAGGATGCGCGCCGCTTCTACGTGGCCATCAGCCGCGCCCGCCGCCACCTGTGCCTCACCGTTGCCCCGCTCAACGCCCGCGGTATGCCCAACCGTCCCACCCCCTTCCTGCAGCACATCCGCCAACAATTCACCCCCTTTGCCTTCGACCCCGAAACCGGGAAACTGACCAAGGTGGGCGAAGCAGAAATCGGGAAATAGCGCAAGCGCATTGCGAACCGGTAGGCGGCAGACTTGGTGGCTGGCTACAGTTCGCAAACCCATCGACACGGGCGCAAAAATCTGCAAAAAAACACCCCTCCTCCACCCCTCAAAAATCAAAAAAAAGGCGTGAAACATACGCAAGTTGGCGACCTCCGACACTTCATGCCGAAAAAAAATCGCTCACGGATAGTGCTGAAACGATAGCTTTTAGCCGTTGTTGAAAATTTTTTTTCAGCGAAAAACACAAAGATTGAAATAAAGTTGTTATACTTGCATAAAATTTTAACATCTTATGAACCCACGTAGAGCACATAAAAAGAACCTCATAGTCAGCTTCAAGAACCTATCCGAAGAACTCAAAGAACTCTTCAAGGAAAAGTATCCAGAGGGATACCGCGACTATCTCCAGCGCTTCGACAAGCCCAATGGCGACATCATTTTCGTTGTTCCCCTTGAGACCGACGATACAGTATATATGATTAAATTCGATGTCAAGATCGACACCACCCTCACCGACGACGATGTCGAGAAGGACTACTTCGACGAGGAGGTGGAGAAGGCCGACGAGGAGTTCGCTCCTCTGCAGGAGGCCATCGACAAGGAGGAGAACGGTTCAGGCCAGAGCATGACCATCCGCCACGGCGACTACTCCGAGGAGACCACCAAACGCCGTTCCAAGAATCATGGCGCACTCGGCGACCTGGGCAAGGAACTGCAGGAAGCTTTTGACGACGAGTTCGGCGATGATGACGACCTCGACAACGATGATCTTGACAACGACTCCGACGATGCCGACGACGAGTTTGAGCCCACCGACGCCGACCTCATGGACATCGACAGCGACTTCTACATGAAGCACGCCGAGATTCCTCCTGAGGAGAAAGCACGCATGGAGGCCGAATCCGCCCCAGCTAAGCCCAAACGCGGCCGCCCGCGCAAAGACGCAGCCCCTGTGGTAAAAGAGCCCGCAGTACCCAAGAAGAAGGGCCGTCCGCGCAAGAACCCCATCGACTAATTTTTCTCAAACGTGTTTTTTGTACCGAGCGAGACCTCTCACAGGCCTCGCTCTTTTTTCCGATTAAGCTGGCCCGAAGGGCTAACTGGCAACGACTGATTGTAATTGAAACGATGAAAAACCGCCAAACCCGTGTGCCAATAAACAAAAAACTCATCCCCCAAGGACAGTATTCTGCCGAAGGAGGATGAGGATTGCTGGTATAGCAGGCCGACGTGTCAGACTCGGCTTTGCAGCAGAGCCGCCCACTGCCGATAGGCTTCCTGATACTGGGCTGCGTGCTGGGTGTCGGGGTGTATCTCCTGCAGGACTTTTAGTGTGGAAAAAGCCTCTTCAGGGTTGGCGTAGAGCCCTGCGCCTATTCCTGCTCCACGGGCGGCACCCTGGGCGCCGTCGGTGTTCATGAGTTGGATGTCGGCATCGCAGACGGAGGCCAGCGTTCGGGCGAAAATGGGACTGAGGAACATGTTGCTATGGCCAGCACGAATGGTGCGCACTTCCATACCCATGGACTTCATGATGTCGATTCCGTAACGGAACGAGAATACAATGCCTTCCTGGGCGGCACGGATTAGGTGGGGCAACTTATGACGGTTGAACTGGAGGCCGCTGATAGTGCAACCCGATTCTGCGTTGCAGAGGACACGCTCGCTGCCGTTACCGAAGGGCAGAATGCTGAGACCATCGCATCCGATGGGAGCCTGATCGGCCAGAACGTTCATGTCGGCATAGCTCATGTCGGCCGGCACAACATTGTGTTTCAGCCATGAATTGAGGATGCCCGTTCCGTTGATACAGAGAAGGATGCCGAGGCGTGGGTGCTCGGCCATGTGGTTAACATGTGCGAAGGTGTTCACGCGGCTGAGTTTGTCGTAGTTGAGTTTGTCGCTTACGCCATAAACCACACCCGAAGTTCCCGCTGTGGCGGCTATCTCTCCCGGATTGAGCACATTGAGCGAGAGCGCATTGTTGGGCTGGTCGCCGGCACGATAGGTGATGGGGGTGCCAGCTTTCAGACCCAGTTCTCCGGCAGCCTGGGCAGACACTTTTTGCTGGAGGCCGAAGTTGGGAACGATGGTAGGGATGATACTGTGGTCGAACCCGAAGTGGTCTAGCAGTTCGTCGGCCAGCCGGTTGTTCCGAAAATCCCACATGACGCCTTCCGACAAGCCTTCGATGGTGGTGGAGACTTCGCCAGAAAGTTTCAACGCGATATAGTCACCGGGGAGCATTATCTTGTGGATTTTGGCAAAAGTCTCGGGCTCATGTTCTTTGACCCACGCCAGTTTGGATGCGGTGAAATTGCCGGGGCTGTTGAGTAGGTGTCCTAGGCAATAAGACTCCCCAAGCGCCTCGAAAGCTTTTTGACCGTAGGGTACAGCGCGGCTGTCGCACCAGATGATGGAACTGCGCAAAGGCCGGAGGTCTTTATCGACACACACGAGCCCATGCATCTGCCAAGAGATACCGATGGCGGCAATATCGGAGGGGTCGATATTGCTGGATTTCAGGACCGAATGAGTGGATTTTTTGAGATATTCCCACCAGTCCTCGGGATCTTGCTCAGCCCACCCCGGCCTAAGTGCCTTGATGGGGGCTTCGGTCTGGGGGTAAAAATCGGAGGCCACACAGCGCCCCGTCGAAGCCTCCACGATGGAGGCTTTGACCGAACTGCTGCCAATATCATATCCTAGTAAGTAGTCCATTATTAATACATATTGACGATGGTTTCGTAGAGTTCCTGCTTGCCGCTGGTCTGCTTGGGCTCGCCTACTTGTTTGCCATAGCTATAGACGTCTTCAAGGGAGAGTTCGCCGTTCTCGAAGCGTTTGCCCATGCCGCTATCAAAGCTAGCATAACGATCTTTAACCATTTGCGGGATAGGCGATTTCTCAGCAATTTTCACTGCAGCCAGGAAGGCCTTTGCCATTGCGTCCATACCGGAAATATGGGCGATGAAGAGGTCGTCGAGGTCGGTGCTGTTGCGACGCACTTTGGCATCGAAGTTGGTGCCGCCGTCGTGGAATCCGCCATTGCGCAGAATCTGCATCCAGGCCTGAGTCAGCTCAAAATGATCGATGGGGAACTGGTCGGTGTCCCAGCCATTCTGATAGTCGCCACGGTTGGCATCAATAGAGCCCAGCATACCGGCATCCACAGCGCAAGCCAACTCGTGCTCGAAGGTATGGCCGGCAAGGGTGGCATGGTTGACCTCGATGTTCACCTTGAAGTCCTTGTCCAGGCCATAGTGGCGGAGGAATCCGATAACGGTCTCGGTGTCGGCATCATATTGGTGCTTGGTGGGTTCCATGGGTTTGGGCTCAATGAGGAAAGTGCCCTTGAAACCATGTGCGCGGCCATAGTCTCGGGCCATTCGCAGCATCATGGCCAGATGGTCTTTCTCGCGCTTCATGTCGGTGTTGAGCAGCGACATATAGCCTTCTCTACCGCCCCAGAACACATAGTTGGTAGCACCCAGGCGGATGGCGGCGTCGATGCTATTTTTAATCTGCACGATGGCACGAGCCACCACGTCGAAGTCGGGGTTGGTGGCGGCACCGTTCATATAGCGGCGATGGCCGAAAACATTGGCTGTGCTCCACAGCAGTTTGATGCCGGTTTCTTTCATCTTCTGCTCGGCATAGTCCAGCATGATGGCATAGTTCTTTTCGTATTCCTCAACTGTGGCAGCTTCGGGTACGAGGTCCACATCGTGGAAGCAGAAATACTCAATGCCCAACTTGGTCATAAACTCAAAACCGGCATCCATTTTCTCCTTGCTGGCGGCAATGGGGTCGGTGGCGAGATTGGCGTTCCATGGAAAATCCTTGGAGTTGCCACCGAACTGGTCTGTACCCTCGGCGCAAAGTGTATGCCACCAAGCCATGGCAAATTTCATCCAATCTTTCATTTTCTTGCCGTTGACCACGCGCTCGGCATCATAGTAGCGGAAGGCCATGGGATTCTTAGACTCGGGACCTTCGTATTTGATTTTCTCGATGTTAGGAAAATATTGTTTCATAATTATGCTTATTATATATTATTCATTATATTATGTTAGTCTTTGGGGATTTGGAATCTGATGGGCAAATTGCACTGTGCACGAACAGCCTCTCCCTTATTTCTACCAGGCTTCCATTTGGGCATGCCTTCAACAGCTCTCGCAGCCTCCTTGCCACAACCGCCACCTATATCGCGCAGTATCTTAATATTGCTTATACTGCCATCTTTCTCTACGACAAATCGAACATAAACCTTACCTTCTATTCCAGCTTTCTGGGCTTCTTCAGGATAACGAAGATTGTTGCTAAAGTATTGCACTAGTGAATCCATTCCGCCGGGAAATTCTGGCTCTTCTTCTGCTAATAGCATTATATCCGATTCGCCCTCCACAATATCCACATCGCCTATTATTCCCGTCTCAATATACTTCTCCTCATCAGGTAGTATCTCACAATCACCTACTATGGCCACCTCTGTGGGCAGTATAGGGCTGTCAAGTTTATTGGCCAAGCATCTAGGCATAGCAGCCGAGTCGGTTGTGGTTGTGTCTACATGCAATAGGGTGTCTTCGTAAGGCACATCGCCTTGTGGTTGCAATGGATGATGCTCCCCATCGCAAGAGGTAAGCGTGACGGCAATACCTGCCACTGTGGCAGCAACCCCCATACGGGCTCGGCGCGATAGCTCGGACTCAAGGTATTTCACTTCCGACTCACACCGAGGGCATGTGCCACGGCATTCGCCTTCGTAGGTACATTCGGGTATCTCCAAGGGGATGTTGTTCTCCTCGGCTATGCTGCGGCGGATGGCCTTCAGCTGACTGCAGATGTATTTTCCTCTTTTCATGGTGTTATTGTATTACTTCCCAATGGCCACCTTTGTTAGGGCCTACACGGGTGATGATTCCTTTTTTGCGCAGATTGGCTAGTTGTTTTTCTACCGCACGAGTTGTCACTCCTAGTTTTTCGGCCATCTGGACTGCCGTTATTTTGGGATTTTCGGATACCATTCGGATGATTTCTACCGAACTTTTTTCATTTTGTACCGAACATTCCTTAATTTCTACCGAACTTTTCTCGTTTTCTACCGAACTTTCTTCGCTTTGTACCGAACTTTTTACATTTTCTACCGAACTATGCTGGGCTACGAAGGGTGCGTAGTCTTCGTTTACTACTGGGTCGTTATTCAGCATTTTGTTCCAACGTATGTGCAGATACCGGTTGCGCAGCTCGTTGCGCTCGCCCATCAGCAGATTGCGGAAGAATAGCTGCAGATATTCGGTGGTTCGCTCCACATCTTTTTGCAGATTGCTGTAGTTGGCTCTGACCAAGGCGTTGCGGAAATACCAAGAGTGCTGTTTGAAGGCGTCGTTGTTCACATTGTAGCCCAGCGACTGGAGGTATTTTATGGTGAACACGGCCGTGGTGCGGGTATTGCCTTCGCTAAAGGGGTGTATCTGCCAGATTCCGCTGATGAAGGAGGATAGATGCGCAATGGTGTCTTCTACGGCAAGACCTTTGTAAGAAAATTGTTTTTCTTGCGTGAAGTCGTAGTTCAGGGTGGCGGAGAGCATATCGGCCGGTGCATAGAGCACGGTGTCGCCGTCCAGCACCCATTCTTTTTTGGTGATGTTGAAGGCACGATATTTTCCCGCATGGGTCAGCACTCCGCCAAAGAGGGATCTATGGATGGATGAAAGCATGGCGGGTGTGAAGGAGAACTGCTTCTCCGACAGTAGCCTGGTGATGCGCGACGCCACCATATCGGCTTCATCAGTGCCCTCTACCTCTTTGCGGCTCTCGGCCGACTTGTAGTAGCTGCTGATGCGGGCCTCTACTTCATCTATTGTCAGCTCTTTGGCAATATGCTTTTGGGCTGTCTCAATGAGGTAGTGCGATGGCTTGAGACCATCCACGGCCTGCAAGCCGATAGCCACTTGCCACAGGTCGGCTCGCACGGCACTATCGGGTTCGCCTTGTCTCAGATATTCTTCAAATGGGTCTTGCATCAGTTATTTATTTGTTATTATGGTTGTTGGTTGCTATTTGTTTTTCTTCTTCCACAAATTATTCATCTCCTCGAGGGTCTTGCCCTTGGTCTCGGGCACAAGTTTCCACACAAAGATAGCTGCCACCACGCACATCACGCCATAAAGGCCATAGGCCAAGAGGTGGCCGAAATTGCTGCCCATGGAGCCGAGCTCAAGGTTGTACATCGGCACAAAGGTGCTGCTAACGATGAAGTTGAATATCCATTGGAAGGCTACCGCAATGGCCACGGCGGCGCCGCGGATGGTGTTGGGGAAAATCTCGCTGATGAGCACCCAGCAGATTGGTCCCCAGCTGAACATGAAGCATGCCGAATAGAAGATGATGCTGATGACATTGATAATGGGAGGCATGCCGGCAAAGATGCTGCACATGGCCACACCAAAAGCACCCAGCGCCATGCCTATCGAGCCAGTGATTAACAATGGTTTGCGGCCCACCTTCTCCACCGCGAAGATGGCAATCAAGGTGAACAGGATATTCACCACGCCCATCACCACGGTGTTCACCATCGGGTTCTCCATGCCCATGGAGGCAAAGATGGTGGTGGAATAGTAGAGCACTGCATTGATGCCCACAACTTGTTGGAACACACTGAGCATCACACCGATAAACACCACGAGGAAGCCATAGGTGAAGAGACGTTCTTTCTTCTCGGTGGTGGTGGACTTGATTTCGGCAAGAATCTCTTGCGCCTTGGTGCTGCCGTTAATGCGGGTCAGCACGGCCAGCGCCTTGTCATCTTTGCCGGTCATCACCAGATGTCGCGGAGTCTCAGGCACTAAGAGAATCAGCAGCGCGAAAAGACCGGCCGGCACGCACTCGCTCACAAACATCAGCCGCCAGCCCTCTTGTATACTCCATTGCGCCTCAGCCGCATTCAGCACCACCATTTTCTCAATGGCAGGAATAACATGGTTGCCCACAATCACATAGCTCACGAAATAAACCACCAGCTGGCCGAAGATGATGGCAAACTGGTTCCAGCTCACCAAGGTGCCGCGCATATTGCTGGGAGCCACTTCGGCAATGTACATGGGACAGATGGCCGACGCCATGCCCACGCCCACACCGCCCAAGATGCGGTAAAGGTTGAACGCAACAAGCAGACTCATAGAGGCTTCGCCTTTGCTGAAGAACAAGAATTCAGGGTAATACGACCCGGCTGCCGAAAGGAAGAAGCACAGTCCGGCAAAGAACAGCGACCGCTTGCGACCAAGCCGGCTGGCAAACAAACCCGAGAGGGCGCTGCCTATCACACAGCCTATCAAGGCCGAAGAGCAAGTGATGCCGTGCATCAAGTTAGTGTAGTTGAAGCCTCCCTGCATAAAGAATGCCTGCAAACCCTTCTCAGCACCATTAATCACGGCCGTGTCATAGCCAAAAAGCAAGCCGCCAATCACGGCCACCAAAACAATCGAGAATAAGTAGCCCTTGCTACCCTCATTTTTCATAGTGTTCATACTCTAAAACTATTTGCCAATATTAATTTCTTCCGACCACCCGTGGCCCAAATCCCAATGGATATCAACCACAAAATCAGTGGCTTCTTCTGGAAGATTAAATTCATCAATAATTAATTCGCGGAAATCCTCTTGGTCAATAGACACTCCGTCAATGCCGTCTGTAAGCCAGTGGCCGACAAATACTTGAAATCTGCCGCTTGATTCATCTTGGAATATTCTGCCTCTCGGTATCATGGTGTAGTTGTGCTCAACAAAAAAGATTGACTTTGTGTCGCCTTTTGCCTCTGCGCGGTGGTGCTGCTTTTGCCAATAGGTCTTGTGCAACTTGCCGATTGTGGCCTTGCCGTTGACAAAAGTAGCCATGTCGGCATCCATCTTTTCTATGCCGAAGAGTGTTCTTTGCGCCGGATTATACCAAAATATGCCCACTTGGGGTTTCCCATCATCAAAGAATGGTGTCATTGCCGAGCAGATGTTTTGGTGCTCAGCGCTGTCGGTATGCAATATTCCGTTATTATCTTTTGTCATATCTATCTATTTTTCATTTCATTATAATAATACTGGCCTTTCTTCTCGGTGGCCTTGCCGAACTGGATGGCACGCTGGGGACAGCGGTGATAGCACGACATGCAGGTGGTGCAGTTGCCCTGCCACTCAGGGCGGCCGCCTTCCATCTTGATGTTCTCCAGAGGGCAGTTCTCGGCACAGATACCGCAGCCCACGCAGCCGCCATTCACACGGAACCGCTTGTCGTTCACCAAGGTGGCATAGAACAAAGGCTTGACAACGTATGTCTTCAGCCACGGCATCCCGGTGGTAATCATCTGCGACACCTTTTCGCGCTTCTGCAAGATGGTTCTAATCTCGGCAATTCGGCTCTCAGCATCGGCCAACTTCTTGTCGGACAATTCTATGGGGTCCACATCCATACCCGGCAGATTGACATAGGTGTTAGGCATCTGCACCGCCATCGCAGCATCCAGCCCAAGGCCTATCTTGCCCAGCGTGCGGCGGAAAGTGCGCTCGGTGTAGCCGCAGTCATCGCCGCAAGTGCACACCATGAAAGTGTAGCCCGGCTTGGCATCCAGCCGCAGACGCTTCACAAAGTCGGCCACCAGCTTCGGCTCCTGCCAGCAATAGACCGGGAACACAAAACCCAGCCGCTCGCCCTCCAGCAGTTTGTAGTCATACAGATTGTTTTTAGCCACTTCGGGGATGAAGAAAAGGCGCTCGCCCTCTTCTGCATTTTTTTCAGCTATGTGTCGGCTGTTCCCAAGCCCGGAGAAAAAGAATATCATATACTTATGAAATATCTATATTATTATTACTTTGCAAAGATACGATTTTTTTTTGACATATCCACTTTTCCGCGACATAATATTTCATAATTTTCAAACTTTTTTCACCGGCGGCGGTTTTTCTCCCCTCTTCCTCCACCTTAGACCCGTCGTTCCTCCGTTCCTTATCCTATATTTATCCCTTATTTATTCTATATTTATCCCATATATAATAGTATAACTAAGGTAAAACTGAGGCAAAAATAAGGTTTATGTGGTGGGGTTGGGGTGGAGATGCGGGGTGGACTGGCATCTGCTGATAGAGTTTTGCGAAGTTTTTTTTCTGATATGTGGAAAAAACTTTGTATCTTTGCAGTCCCTAAGGCGGGGTTGAATCCGCCGCAGTGTGCTTGGTAACCACTTAAAAAACAAGAAACAATGAGCAAAACAACATCCACCGGAGAACACCGCATTTCGTTCTCGCCCATCTTTCTTTTCATGGCTGTGCTATTCTGCACATGCCTCATTATCTCTAATTTGATTGCCTCCAAGGTGTTTGTGGTGCTGGGCATCACGCTGCCGGCTGCGGTCATCGTTTTCCCCATCTCATATATCCTTAACGACTGCCTGGCAGAGGTTTATGGCTATCGCCGTGCGCGACTTGTCATCTGGATGGGTTTCTTGATGAATTTCTTTGTGGTGCTGGTTTCGCAACTGGCCATACTGCTGCCCGGAGCCGAGTTCTGGCAGGGCAACGAGGCTTTCCGCTCCATTTTTGGCGCAACGCCAAGAGCCACAATCGCTTCGCTGTTGGCCTTCCTTGCCGGCAGCACCCTCAATGCATGGTGCATGAGCCGCATGAAGGTGTCGCAGAAGGGACGGAATTTTTGGCTTCGAGCCATAGTCTCTTCGGTGATTGGTGAATGTGCCGACTCACTGATTTTCATACCCATTATGTTCTGGGCCATGGGCTGGCAGGCGGTGCTGACGATGATGGTCTGCCAGGTGTCGGCCAAGGTGGTCTACGAAATTATCATTCTGCCTGTCACCAAGTGGGTGGTCACCAAGGTAAAACGGCTTGAACAGGTGGATATTTTTGACACCAATATTTCCTATAATCCATTCAAAATATTTGATTTATGAGCAACCGTGAAGACGAAGGCCTGCAGCAGTTAGGCAAAAAGACTGTTTACCGAGACGATTACGCCCCCGAGGTGCTGGAAACTTTTGTCAACAAACACCCCGACAACGACTACTGGGTGCGCTTCAACTGCCCCGAGTTCACCAGCCTTTGCCCCATCACCGGCCAACCCGACTTTGCCGAAATCCGTATCAGCTATATTCCTGATATTCGCATGGTTGAAAGCAAGAGCCTAAAACTCTACCTCTTCAGTTTTCGTAATCACGGCGACTTCCACGAAGACTGCGTCAACACCATCATGAAGGACCTCATCCGGCTGATGGATCCCAAGTATATCGAGGTGACCGGAATCTTCACTCCCCGCGGTGGTATAAGCATCTATCCTTATGCCAATTATGGCCGCCCAGGCACCAAATACGAGCAACTCGCCATGCAACGTTTTGCCACTCATGAATAGTTTTTAGGCAACTTTTAATAGGCTGATTTCTTATGACTTGATTTGCCAATAGGTATAGAATGCTTTCTCGGATTGTAGAATACTGATTCTATAGCTGTGTCAAATCGTCGGGCAATGAGTGTCCGTGATGGATATAACTATAAATAACTGTTATTCAAATTGTAGTATGTCGGAATTCGTGCTGTCTAGGGCTTCGGCAGCATGGGTGTGGCAATAAATATAGAATCACATAACAAATTGGTTGCGCACAATGTGCGCATTGTTGCAAAAAACCATTCTAGATTCTATATTTGGGGATTCCCTGCATTCTCAGTACTCCCACTGTGGGACTGATCTCCAAACCGGATCATTTCTCCGCTACGCTATCAAAGGCCGCCACTGGCAGACTTCTTCACCCCGTAGAATCAACGGGGCTACAACGGGGTTGCAGCGAGCTGACACTCTATCGGAATGGCTGAAACGGAAATTGTCGTGAATCGGTTTTGGATTTTATTGTAAATTATTGTTGTTCAATATGATGATTTTTGATAATTCATCACAATTCGCATCCTCAAGCCCAGTGTGGCTTATCTCTTGAAATCCTTAAAGTTGCCTTTAGGAATATTTAACACGGCATTTATAAATAATTAACCATTCGTTTTTTTTTCAAACCAGAAAAATATATTAATTTTGCATCTTGAAATGGTAGAAGTGTATTTCGTATAACTTGTTCATAGTTACATACATATATGCTGTTCAACTATAGGAAGTATAATTTAATCGATATAAAAGAATGGAAAAAAAAGAGAAAAAAGCGTATGTTGCGCCCCGCATCTGCCATGTTGAATTCATGGTTGAGAGAGGCTTCCTGGGATCTGGAGAAGGCCAACAGCTGGTTAATTTCGATTTTTTAACTCGCTCCGGTGAGAGCACTGTTGATGGTGCATCTTGGACTGAGGCCGCCAATGACTGGAATAACGGCGACGGTTATTTTACTCGTTAACACTTGCAATTATTATGAAAAAGAATCTTTTATTCGCAGCCGTGCTGCTTGTTGCTGGTGTTTCCGTCTTCACCAGCTGTAAGAAAGAAGAAGGCCAGATTTTCCGTCTGACTATTGCCAACCCCGACAAGACTTCGCTTGGCGCCAACCACGAAACCCAGTGGCAGGAAGGCGATGTTATCTACATCAACGGAGACAATACTCTCACAGTCAATGTTTCCGACAATTATTGCTATGCCGCAGGCGAACAGACAATTGATCCCGTAAACGATAAGTTTTACGCATTCTATGGTGGCCGCGCAACCAGTGTTACCAACTCAATCACGGCTGATGATCAGAGCTACTCTTTCACCATGCCCTCCAGCTATACCTACAGCTCCACCGATTTGCTGAGTCCTATGGCTGGCGTGGGAAATAACAGCAATGGGAACGTAACCGTGGTTTTCAACAATTTGTTCACCATGCTGGAGTTCGATGTGCCTATCGCAAACGCAACTAGCTCTTACACAATTACCATTACCGAGCTGGACGATGTGAACAATATGCCTCTTGCCGGCAATTTCACTACCAGTTACGAAAACAATCAGTGGGTAACGAGATATACTGGTGATGCTTCTTACTCATTGGAAATCACAAAGAATACCAACGAGACTCGCGTGAGCATCCCCATTCCCGCTGGTAATCATAAACTTGATATTTGGATTAACGCAGCCTATAGAGCAACTATGGCAACCAACAGCTATAATTTCTTGGCCGGCGTGTATTATCCCATCAAGACCTTGGTTGATCTTCCCCAGAAAATCATTCCCTGGCCTTTCCCCGGTGGCGGCGATTCCGTCTTCTTCTTCGGCAAGGGCAATCTCTGCTATCACGAAGGGGAGAATCCTACATTTCGTCTGGAACACAACCAGTGGGATACAACTAGTTATATTCCAACATCTACAATTGGCCATACCCAAACCAGCCAAGTAGTTTGGCAGATTTCTACCACTCTCCCTACTCAGTCGCAAAACAATGGTGGCTCAGTAACAGGTGCAGCCGTCAACCATACTTACTCAATCCTGATCGATCCCACTTCCCATCTTGACAAATGGGTTCTGCCCACCCGCAGCCATTGGTCTAATGTGCTTGGTTTAGGAGAAGGAGCCTCACCCAACTGGGCATACGCCAAAATCACGTATACAAAAAACAACCAGAATCTGACCCAGAATGGCTTATTGATTGTTCCTCCGGGAACTGACCTTCCTAGCACAATTGAGTTGGGACATACGTATGGCACGAGTGGTACCGTTAGCGCATCTACTTGGAATAATGTACCCACTCTGACCTCTACTGAATTTGAGGCTCTTGAACAGCATGGTGTAATCTTCCTCCCCGCATTTGGCTATGTTAATTTCACAAGAAGTAACGGCCAGCATGTGGATGACTATTGTGGTTACTACCGCACTGCCGACCCTGTCAATCCCGGTGGTACAGGTGCTTGGGCATGGGTACTCAAATTTGCGCCCAATGATCCACCTGCCATTGCACAACAGAAGTTTGGTGACGGCATTGCAGTCCGTCTGCTCTATGTAGAGACTACTGGCCATACTTCAAAATAAAATAATGCAACATGAAAATATGGCAGGGATACTCATCCCTGCCATATTTTTTTAATAGAAACGCTTATGATTAATATTGATTTCAAACTTCGCGAGAGCGACGAATACATTCCCATGATCCAGCTGCTCAAGGCCGCCAATTGTGTGATGACTGGCGGCGAGGCTCAGGAAGTTGTGGTGGAAGGTCTGGTGAAACGCAACGGCCAGGTGGAACTGCGCAAGCGGGCTAAATGTGTTCCTGGCGATGTGATAGAATTCGACCAGTTCCGCATCACCGTCATCGGCTGAGGAACTGGTCGGTATTATGCTGTGGCAGGAAGCCTTATTTCTTCTTGGCCCAGTCTTGGTAGCGTGCCCAGGCATGCAGCCATACGCGGGCTATTGAGTCGATAGCGTCGCAAAGGATAGCACGGCTGTCGTCCTCAAATCTGGCCCATTCGGCTGAGGCCTTATATGTTGTCTTGGAGAGCTTTTCGTCCCATTTGTCCGGCAGCATGCTGTAGGCCATCAGGTAGGAATATTCCGAGACGGCACTCATGTAGTCCCAAGTGTTTTTGTTGCCCGTGCCCCAGGAATAGACAAACTCGCGGCTACGCAAGTCGTCTTCCACGGCCTGCATGAGGGGCGTGATTTTATCCTGGAGAGGATAGCCGTCGGGGTCGTAGTAGAAGCGCTGGTTGGGGGTGTCCACCTTGTACGACTTCTTCACCTGGTTGTCCCATTGCGTTTCGATGAATCCGTGGATGTTCTCGCCAGAGGAGAAAGAGCGGCTATCGCAATGGAGCGGCATGTGGCAGTCGGCAATATAGTGGCTGAGGATAAAGAAGCGCATGGCTATGTGGTTGTTGGTTGGCACGATAGGGCAACCGCGATCTTCGGTGCGCAGCATCTTGAAGCAGTCGACAATGCTGTGCGTGAGCGATTCGCAACGGTCGGCCAAGTTGCCGTCGACAATCTCGAATGCCTTGCCGTAGAGGGGCGAAGTTTTCCCCAGGCGCTGCAGTTCCATAGTCTTGGGCAACTTTTTGAAACTGCGAGCCTCGCCTCCCGCAACCGGTTTGTACTTGATGATGTGGCTTGTGGCCATATCCTTGAACACTTCGTCCGGATACCACGAACCCTCTATCACGAAGTCGCGGTACTGGTGGAACCATTTCACAAGCGATTGTGCGTCAGCCTTGTTCTCCTCAGGTATGTTGCCATACTGGAGTCGTTTGATGGCCATGAAGGCCAACCATGCGTGGGTGTATTTCTTCATAGTTTTATGAATTAAGTCCTACCATGTGATAGCCCATGCGGTGCAGCTGCACGTAGGCTCCCATCAGGTAAAGTTGGTGTATGCAAGCCACATAGCCCCGGAAGGCGTCCTCGGTGCCGGGCTCAAGATGTTCGCGCATAAGGGTGCTGTAAGTCCGCTCGGCGCATTCTTGCACCAGGCGTTCGGTGGCGTCGAAGTCTTCCTGTTTCAGCCCCAGCAGCGGCCCGCGGATATATTCGTCCAGCAAATCGTAGCCGCTTTTGTCGCGCATGTAACGGTATAGGTCGTCAATCTTGGAATAAAGTTCCCAGTTCTCGTCCCACATCTTGGCCAGGGCCATTCCGATATACATGGTCCAGCCCAGGCTCACCGTGGGGTAGTCCTGGAATTCGCGCACGCCGTCAGTAATATATGATTCGCCTATCTTCGGCCACAATTCTTCGATATCGAAAGCCTCCGGCAGTCGCTCGTCTATTTCGTTGCAGGTCAGCAAGTATTGGTGCAAGTCGGTCCGCACCATATCTTCAAATTTAGGGTTTGTCATTGTTGTCTATTTTTCTGCAAAGGTATGAATTATTTTTGAATTAATGGAAAAAAACTGACCAATTGAGAAATAAATCGTATTTTTGCAAAGGCAAAGGAATTTCCCCCTTGAACACAAAATGCAATTATTCAAATACATATATGTATATACTACATTTCTGCTGGTGCTGATTTTTTCCGCATCGGAAGCTGACGCACAACAGGTTTGGCACTCCCGGCAGATCCCCGAATTCTTTTCTCTCGGCCACGACACCACCCATGTCCGCTCCCGCATAGGTTATGTTCTTTCGGACAGAG
Source organism: Bacteroidales bacterium (assembly GCA_045597945.1). Classification (GTDB taxonomy): domain Bacteria; phylum Bacteroidota; class Bacteroidia; order Bacteroidales; family P3; genus Colimorpha. Next base: position 6,748 of record JAZLLD010000050.1, on the reverse strand, counting down.
TCATGGGTATGCGTACTCCAATCGACACTGTCCGCTACGATCGCCACGGCTACCGCATATCACCACAGATCCGCCTGGCCTACGACTCTCTTGGCCGCCTCACTGACCGCCGCGAGGAGGACTCCTTTGGGCCGCGTTCCTTCCATCATATCGATTACAATGCCGAGGGGGCTGTCAGCTATTTCTCAGAGATTAGCTATGAGGCCGGCGGTTTCGATGCTGCCGACATCATCCCCGACACCATCGTCCATTCCTACCGCCTTGTGGCCTGCGACCGCCACCCTTCATTCGGAATCATGCGCCTTGTCTACCGCGGCACCCACACCCACGCCTACCCTGCAGTCTACAATATGTCTCCAGTCACCACCTACGACACTCTGACCTTCGGCCGCACCCTGGATGGCCGCCAGCGTGTCATCCAGGAGTACTGCGAGCATTCCCCGCTTCAGGACCTTGACCAGCAGGTCTATTACTACTACGATGCCAATGGCCGACTCTCCGGACGCAAGACTGTCAGGTGGAACCAGTCGTCTGACACGGTTGTTTATCAGTACAACATCATGTCCGAGCTCATCGGCTATTCCGGCACGGGTGCTCTCGACGGCCGCCACTTCGACATCCTCCTGCGGTGCCAGCCCAACGGCATCCCGGTCCAGCAGACCCTCATAGAGTTCCTCACGCATTGGGACGATATTGCCCAGCAGTGGTTGGAGGTGCAGGAAACCACTCGCTATTATTATGATCAACGAGGCAACCTCTCACGCCAGGAGTTGCCCGACACCCCCATCAAGGAATGGGATTATAAATATTGGAACGAATAATATGTACACAGGAGAATTAATCTCACTTGGTGTGGCCTTTTCCTGGACCATCACCGCCCTCTTCGCCGAGGTGGCCTCCAAACGCATCGGATCCTTGCCGCTGAACGTCACCCGCATGGCTATATCCCTTACCCTTTTGGCCCTCATCCTCTGGGCCACTACCGGCGCGCCTTACCCCCAGTTCGCCGACCGCAGCACCTGGCTTTGGCTCTGCCTCTCGGGCGTGGTGGGCTATGTCTTCGGCGACTACTGCCTCTTTAACAGTTATATCCAGATGGGCTCGCGCTTCGGCCAGCTCTTCATGACCCTCTCCGCACCCACCGCCGCTCTTGTGGGCCGACTCCTTTTGGGCGAGCAGATGAGCGCCCTGGCTTTTGCCGGCATGTTCGTCACCCTCCTCGGCATCGGCATCACTATCCTGGCCAAGGGCGGCAGCGAGCAGCAACCCGGCCTCAAGCTCCGCCTCCCCCTCAAGGGTATCCTTTTCGGCATCGGTGCCGGCGTGGGCCAAGGTTGCGGACTGGTGCTCAGCAAAGTGGGCATGGAACACTATGAGCTTTCCATCGCCGCTGCCGGCATTGCCGACATGCAGTCCTATATCATGCCGGGAGCCTGGATTCAGCTCCCTCTGGGTACTATCATGCCCTTCGCCTCCACCATGATTCGCGGCCTTATCGGCATCGTGGGATTCTCCATTGCCCTCCTTTGTTTCAGCCCCAAAGGTGGCCAGCAACTTGTTCATGCCGTGCGCGACGGCAAGTCTATGCTCTGCGCCCTCGGATCCTCGTTCTTCGGCCCTTGCGTCGGTGTCAGCCTGTCGTTGATGGCCACCCTCTACACCTCCACCGGCATCGCCCAGACCATCATGTCGCTCACGCCCATACTTATCATTGCCCCTGCGGCCTTCTTCTTCCATCAGCGTGTCACCTTCCGCGAGGTCCTTGGCGCCGTCATCAGTGTAGTAGGAGTCTGTCTGTTCTTCATTTAGGTCATGCAGGAGGAAATCTTTCAACTGTCGGAACACCAATGCCACTTGGTGTTGGGGAATCAGGCACCGCGAGTGCTGGTCGTCAAACCGCTCGGCCCTTTCGAGTGGCGCTGCCTCATGCAGGAGTGCCAGCTTCTCCAGTCGCTCATTCGAGTGCCCTTTGCCATGTGTGCTTTCGATATGGAGTCGTTGGATTCTTTCCGCCAGCCAGACTTCACCACCCTCCAGTTCCTCACCTCCGAGCTTGTTCCCGCGCTCCGAGACCGCTTTGGCGATATCCCTATGGTCTTGGGTGGCTATTCTCTGGGCGGACTCTTTGCCCTGTGGTGCGTGTCGCAGACCTCACTTTTCCAAGCCGTTGCCGCTTGTTCGCCATCGCTGTGGGCTGAATGGTGGGATGACCATGCCCAAAATTGTCCGCCTCGTGTGCGCTATGCTTATCTCAGCCTCGGCCTCACCGAGGAACGCACCTCCAAGCAGCCTTACTGCCGCATGGGCGATGCCCTCCGCCTCCAGCACCAGCGCCATCTCGTCCAGTTCGGGTCCGACAACTGCGCCCTACAGTGGCATCCTGGCGGCCATTTCAACCAGATAGAACAACGCAAAGCCCAAGGGTTCGCTTGGTGCATAAACCACCTAATCTCATGCAACTAAAACTTACGTCGCTCACCTCCACTTCCGGCCTCAGCCGCCAGCTGCTGCGCTACGCCCTTCCCAGTGTTGTCGGCATGCTTATCGTTGGGCTGCAGACCATCATCGACGGCCTCTTTGTCTCCCGCGGGGTGGGCACCCTCGGTCTTGCCGCCGTCAACCTCAGCATGCCCCTTATCAATGTCATGCTCTCCGTATCTATCATGATCATCTCCGGCGGCGTCGTCATTGCCGGCATCGCCCATGGCCAAGGTAACGTCAGGCGCATGCGGGGCTATGCTTCGCTCACCTTTGTCGTCCTCCTGACCACTATCGTCCTCCTGTCCCTCCTCGTGGGGCTCAACCTCCGGCGGCTCTGCTTCTGGCTGGGCGCAGACTGGCAGGTCTATCCTCACATGCGGCGCTACCTAGGCATTATCGGCTGCGGGTTCATCTTTTATTGCATTCCAAACTTCACCGAGGCCTTCACCCGCCTGTCGGGCAGGCCCATGTGGGTATTCGTCAGCGGCACCATCTGCTGTGTTGTCAACGTAGTGCTTGACTATATCCTTGTACTGCGCCTCCAGTGGGGTGTGGCCGGTGCGGCGGTGGCCACTTGTGCGGCCAACACCACTGCCGCTCTGGTACTCGCGCCGCTGGTGCCGTGGGGTCGGTTGTGCGGCTCGTGGCCCCAGGTGTGGCGAATGTTTTACAATGGGTCGTCCGAGATGCTCACTTCGGTTTCTGCTGCCGTCACCACGTTTGTCTTCAACCTCGTCCTCATGCACCGCATAGGGCCTACCGGAGTGGCGGCCCTCACCATTGTGTGCTATCTGAATTTTATTGTCAACATGTCCATCTTTGGGCTCTCCCAGGCGCTCTATCCGCTCATGTCCTATCAGTTAGGCGCGCGCAGCTATCGAGGCATCCGCCAGCTACTCATCTCGTCGCTCCTATTTAGCGCCTGTATTGGATGGGGGGTCTATTTTGCCGTGCTGATCTTCAAGCGCCCCATTGTCGAGGCCTTTGCCGGCAACGATGTGCGGCTTTTCGCCATTGCTGCCACCGCCACCACATTTGTCACGCTCCACTACCTGCTCTCCTTTGTCAATATCATTTGCAGCAGCTTCCATACTGCTGTTGAGCGTCCCGTCGAGTCTGCCATTGTTGCCCTCTGCCGCAGCATAGTTTTCGCACTGCTGCCATTGGCCATACTGGTGCCGATAGTCGGCGATATGGGGATATGGCTCAGCATGCCCATTGCCGAGGTACTCACGCTGGCCGTCAGTCTGCCACTCATGCGCAAGACCTTGCGCCGCATTCGTCGCACGCTGGCTTAACGATCTGTGGCTAAGCCGAATATTGCGCCTATCCTCCGACCTTGCTCATCCACGGTCAACCGCCTTGGATTCTCAGTGGCACCGTCTGTCCAACCGAGGAACACGCACCTGTGGTAGGGGATAGCCATCACCTCTGCTTCCGAACCTATGGGGTAGTCTCCTGCTCCGCTGACCCGCCCCCATTGGGCGTTGTTGGATTCAACCACGATGCTAGCCGTGGGACAAACATTGATGATTCTTTCTACCGTGTCGGTCGTCGTATTGGTTTGTGGCACGAAGTTTGCCTGCGCCAGAAAGTCCTCTATCATGCAGACGGAAATGCTTGGGTTGGTGTCGTTTTCAATACTTGCGGGGCTGGTCCAGTGCGAGAAGACGAAGCCATCATTCGGCAGAGCCGTAAGTCTTGCGCTGTCCCCCTGGACATAGACGCCAGCACCCAGCACGCAGCCTCCGCTGGGAGGTACGGCCTGTGTGGAACAGCGGTACATGTGTTTGAGGCAAACCATCACACTGTCAATCTGCAGTCGGCTAATGCTGTGGCTTGGGAATGCCAACCTAAACGACTGCAAGGGTCCGACAGCCATAGAGTGCTGAAACTGAGACCATCCGCTGGTCGGCACAAGCCAGGCCGTATTGGTCTGAGTTGTTCTGTCGGCATTGAAAACTGCAGGCATCACCCTCCGTGCGGAATCGTCCGAGGTGTAGCTGAAAGAAATCAGCAAGCTGTCGCAATCCCTACTTTGGGGGATAGTGATGATTGGCGACAGAACCCAGTTATCGTATTCGCTAGTGCCACGAAGCGCGAGGCAGCTAGTCGTTGTGTTTGGGACGATGAACCAGTAGGGCTGCGGGGTGGTTTGCGTCCATCCAACATCTTCCGGGGTCAGTGCGTCATCAAAGGTCTGAACAAACGGAGTCTCAGGTGAGAGTGCATGAGCGAGAACCCGGGGCGCTGCCGACGTGATGGAGATGTCATCGATGGTTACAGCAGCCGAGGTTGAGAATACGAACCGGAGTACGGAGTCATTGGTGTGGCACAAGGCAGAACGCGCCACAACTACCGCAACCTGAGCCCATTGGTTGGATGGGTATTCCGCCAAGGTACCCATGAATAGATCTTGCGACACTTGGGTGGTGCTAGAGGAATAGGTCTGGGTACGGACCGTGAATGTTTGACTGTCTTCGGATTTCTTCAGTCTAAACGATACGCGCAGAGTGTCAACCGATTGCGGTAGTGCTATCCAGGGGGAGTGGAGCTCAGCGCTGGTGTCGGCCGATAGCCCCGAGGTGTTATTGAATCCGTCATCTGTCACATGCCAATTGCCCACGGCACTCCAACTGCTCGGGATGCCGGTTGTGAGGTTGTCGAATTGCTCAACGAAAGGGATGGAGGAACTTCGGATTCCGCCCAGGCGCATGAGGGGGCGGTAGGCATGGATTGACTTGTAGCCAGAAAAGGATGACGAATGTGGGTCGGGGTTTTCTACATCGTGGTACCAAACCACCGCCATTGAGTCGTGGCACGTGGTGCTACGGAAAGTGGCGGTTCGACCGTCTTTATCGTTGGAGTTGTCATCGACTATGATAAGGAGGTTGCTAGTGCCATCGTAAGGGAACGGCTGGTGAAAGGCAAATGTGTTCCACCCCTGGTTGCAGTTCAGCGACCCCGAGTACACCGGTTGTGCAGCCGAGTCAAGAATCACGATGTCGTCTACACTGGCAAAAGAAGTTTTGTCGGTGGCCTGGATATATATGGAGCAGTTCGACTTAGAAGAAAGAGAATATGCATTACAAAAAAAACTGATGGACACAATGTCCTGCGCGCCTCCCGCAATCTCCGAAGCCAGCACGACAGTCTCGCTGAGGGAATATTTATAGACATTGTTCACCGGGACACGATATGTGGATTCTGCTGACGCAGTATTGCCAATGACACTCACGCAATCGACCGTACTCTGAGCCGACAAACTCGGCCCACATAATATCCCCAAGACTAAAAAAGTCAATCGGAAAGAGATATCAACTCTGGATTTCTTCTTCATAACATTTCAATCAATTTAGCAGACCAACTACTCTGCCATCAACAAAAAACATTTCTCAAACACCGGTTTTAACTCCTATCTATTACCTTGTTTAAGATAAAGTCATACAATAAGTTATTATGCGCATCTCATCTATTTGTAAACACACCTTGACGGTACAAAGATACGCATTTTTCTTCAAACAACTTCAATTCAGGAGTTCTTTTCTTCTTTTTGAGGCTGTTTTTCGTGTTTTTTGCATCTTGTTTTTGACTAAAAGTTGCATTTCTTATTGGAACTTAGGCTACCACATTGTTAGGCGAGACAAAGAGAGGGGCGGCAATCTGTACACCTACCTGCCGCACCACCTCAAACACCGGCGGCGACAGGTGAGTTCGGCCATCCCCATCAAGGATCGGGTGAGCATCGACGAAAGGCCCGCTGTTGTGGATGCCCGATCCCGCTTCGGAGACTGGGAGATGGACACCATCATCGGCAAGGATGGCAAGGGGGCCATTGTCACTCTCGTCGAGCGCACCACCAAGAAGATGCTTATGGCCAGGTCTCCAAAGGGGAAGAACGCCAAGTCTGTCGCCCGTCTTGTGGTGCAGATGCTCCGACCTTTTGAACGCCATGTTCTTTCCATCACCACCGACAACGGGACCGAGTTCGCTGACCACAAGTATATTGCCAAGAAGCTTCACACCAAAGTCTATTTTACTCACCCCTATTCCTCTTGGGAGAAAGGTCTCATTGAGAACACCAACAAGCTCGTTAGACAATTTATCCCAAAAGACACTGATTTCTCCTCTCTATCTGACGATTACATCCTCTTTGAACAGTCTGAACTCAACCTTCGTCCTAGAAAACTTTTGAACTTTTCTTCCCCAAAACAAAAATTCTTGATATCTTTGCACAACGGTGTTGCACTTCGATATTGAATCTAAG
>JAZLLD010000049.1:0-22797 GCA_045597945.1 Bacteroidales bacterium | reverse complement strand
AAGGTATAAATATAGGATAAGGAACGGGGGAAGGACGGGGTTAGGGGGTGACTGCGGGGTAGCGAAACAGTCGGAATTGGTCTCGAAGAAATTGTTTCCCTCTAAGCAAGAATATTGCTAGAGCCTATTGATTTATATTTCGCAAAATGAATAAAAAAGCCTCCGCGACGCGGAGGCTTTTATTCTTTATTCGGCGCGTTTGGTGCAGTGGGCGGTGAGGATGTAGCCGCAGTCCATGCCAAAGAAGGGGACGTGCTGCTCGATGCGGAAACGGAGCTCGTTCTCAACTTGATAGAACGCTCCGTAGGTGATGGTGAATTCCAGACCGTTCTGCTCGAAGGTGGATGTCTCGGGGATGAGTCTGCCCTCGGCATTGAGGGTGGCACGGGTGTCGTAGAAATGAAGCTCTACCGGGGTGCCGTCCTCCTCGTGGAGGATCTCGAAGCCGTCAATCTTCACGCTGTTGGGGTCGTTGGGGTCGAGGGTGATGCAGACATAGCCGCTGTCGGACTCGTAGTACTGTCCCTCGAAACCATTCTGGAACCAGTCGCCATCGACACCGATGCTGTCGTAGACTGTCATCATGTCGTAGGTGCCGAGCACCGAGGCAATGGCCTCGGGAATGGTGGGCTGGTCGGGGGTGTCGGGTGTGATGGGGGTGATGTTGTCTTTCTCGCAAGCCGCAAAGGCAAGCATGGCGGCAAAGGCCAGGATAAGGATGCGAATCTGTTTCATATTGTTTCTTTTTAGTGATGAGTGATCAGTGATGGGTGATGGGTGATGAGTGAATAGTGAATAGTGAATAGTGAATGGTGAATGGTGAATAGTGAATTGATTGCGGCAGCCCACTCTACATTCTACAATCTACCCTCTACATTCTACTTGGTATTTGATTTCTCTTTTTGTTTCTATGCCATGTTCGTAATCGTGCTGACGGACCCAGTTGCCGAGGCTGTCGAGGTCGTAGAGGCCCTCGGTGAAGTTGGTGTCTGGCTCATACTTCTCCTCGCGGCCGTCGAGCCAGATGGTTTTGAGCAGCTGGCCCTGCTTGTTGTAGCGGTAGGTGATGCGGGAGCCGTCGGGATAGATATAGTCGGTGACTTGTCCCCGGCGGTTGAGGCGGAAGCGGAATGTCTTGTTCTTGCAATTGGCATCGGTACTGCTGGTGGCACCTTTGCATCGGCGGCCGTTGGATGAATAGGTGTAGGTGGTGACAAAGGTGTCTGTGATGCTGGGGTTGTCGGTACGGACAACATAGCACTCCTTTTTGATGCGGCGGCGCAGGGTGTCGTAGGTGTAGTGGGTGCGGGAATAGATGTGGCCAGGGCCTTGGTGGATGGAACACAGGCAGCGGCCATCGGTGGAGTAGTACCACCAATCGGCACATTCGTTTTCGCTGTTGGTCAGGGCCACCGACTGCACGCTGCCCTTGATATAGTCGACATCGGTAGGGCTCAAACGCAGGTTGAGGTCCTCATCGGTTGGGTCGTCGACCGAGGGGAAATATCCGGTGTAGGGCTTGCAGGCCGAGAGAAGCACCAGTGCAACGAGCAGTATGACAGTGAGTTGGCGCATGATTACCTAGCGGATCATAATGGAGGCGATATAGGCGGGGAGGTTGCCTTTCTGCTGCTCTTTGAGGAGTTTTTCGCATACCTTGGATTTGCCGACACGGTCTTTGTAGGCAAAATAGTAGTTGAGCATCTGCTCTACGGCAACGTTGCAGCAGAGGAGGTCGTTGGTCTCGGGGGAGGTGAGGGCCTGGCGGGTCCAACCGGCCATGTAGGCTACCATGAGCTCGGGCTTCTTAGTGTCGACAAGGCCATTGGCCAGGGCCACATGCACTGAGGGGGTGCCGGTGAGCCAGCGGACAAGGAAGGAGGAGCACTCCTGATGCTTGGGCTGGTTGAACTGGGGGTCGGAATTGAGGAGATAGTCGCAGCAGTTGAGCACATCGGCCTTGTAGTTGGCGTAGTCGGAAGGCCACATCTTCTCGGGGAGGATGGGGAGGTTGAACTGCTGGGCCATGGCCATCTGACCCATGAGGAATGCGATAAGGAGGAAAGCGATTTTTTTCATTTCTTGGAGATTATTTGTGGAAAAATACTAATTTAAATTGTTATTCATCAATTGTCTACAGCCAGGCCGCCCATGGCCGTCTCTTTGTAGAGGCTGGGGAGGTCGTGGCCGGTGCGTTTCATGGTGCGGACCACTTTGTCGAAGGAGATGATGTGCTTGCCGTCGCTCATCATGGCATAGATGTTGATGTCGAGGGCGCGGAGGGCTGCCATGGCGTTGCGCTCGATGCAGGGGATCTGCACCAGGCCGCACATGGGGTCGCAGGTGAGGCCCAGGTTGTGCTCCATGGCCATTTCGGCGGCGTATTCGATCTGTTGGGGGCTGCCGCCAAAGAGCTGAGTGGCCGCCACGGCTGCCATAACGCAGGCGCTGCCCACCTCGCCCTGGCAACCGACTTCGGCACCGGAGATGGAGGCGTTGGCCTTGATAACGTTGGCGAAGAGGCCGGCGGTGGCAAGGGCACGGAGTATCTCTTTGTCGCTGAATTCGTGGGCTTTCTTCAGGTGGTAGAGCACGGCGGGGAGCACGCCTGAGGCGCCGCAGGTGGGGGCGGTGACGATGGTGCTGCCCACGGCGTTGCGCTCGGAAGTGGCGAGGGCATAGGCGATGACGAGGGCGCGGTTCTGCAGCGACGGCTTGTAGCTGGAAGCTCGCACGAAAGTCTGTCGGGCTTTGCTGCGCAGGTGCAGTCCGCCAGCGATGACGCCCTCCTCACGGAGGCCTATCTCGATGGTGTTCTGCATGGTGTCCCACATATCCTGCAGATAGTCCCAGATGTCGGCATCCTCGCATTGCTGGACATATTCCCAGTAGGTGAGGCCTTCGCGCTCGATGTAGGGGAGGATCTGGCCCAGGGTGGACATATCGTAGACGTGCTGGACGGTTTCGTGGGAGCTCTCGTTGGCCAGGGCACCGCCGCCAACGCTGTAGATGGTCCAGTCGGCGGTGACGTTGTTGTCGGTATCCAGGGCTTCGAAGAGCATACCGTTGGTGTGGAATGGCTTAACGATATCCGGCCGCCAGACGATTTCCACCGGCAGCGGGCTGCAGCCGTTGGTGATGGCCATGTCGGTATGGTGGCCTTTGCCGGTGGCGGCTAGGCTGCCATAGAGGGTTACGCGGATGCTTGTAGCCTGGCTGTGTTGGCGGCAGAACTGCTCGGCAGCGTAGTAGGGACCCATGGTGTGGCTGCTTGAAGGTCCGAGACCTTTGCGGTATATCTTTTTAATTGATTCCATATATAATTAAAAATGCAAAGTTACGATTTTTTTTTGGATTCAAAAAAATTATGTATCTTTGTGATAGAAAGAATAGGTTTAAGAATTAATATAGAATAATGAATATCATAATAATAGCTAATGGTACTTTTCCGACGCTTCCGCCTGTATTGAGTGTGCTGGGGTGTGCCGACTTGGTGGTCTGCTGCGATGGCGCGCTGGCCAATTACTTGCGCTGGTATCGCCAGCAGATGCCCAAACCCAGTCATCGGGTGGCGGTTGTGGGCGATGGCGATTCGCTTTCGCCAGCCCTCTTGAAGGAGGCCCAGCATGAGCATCTGGAGTTGGACCACAGGCAGGTGGATGAGCAGGAATACAACGATTTGACAAAGGCGGTGCGCTATGCGGTGGAGCGCTGCGATGGGGCGGATGACCGTATAGCCATTCTGGGCGCCACGGGCAAGCGCGAGGACCATACGCTGGGCAATATCAGTCTGTTGGCTTATTATATGCAGGAGTTTCCGGGCATAGTATTCTCGATGCCGGGGGATTATGGCACGTTTTATCCGATGTGCGGCACGCAGACTTTTGCCTCGGCGGAGGGCCAGCAGGTGTCACTATTTGTGTTGCAACCCGATGTGCCTGTGAGTGTTAGCGGATTGAAATATCCCATTCAGGATCGCAAGATAGAGTGGTGGTGGGAAGCCACGCTCAACGAAGCTGAAGGCGAGAGCTTTACGGTGACAGGCGGCCGAATGCTGGTGTATATTAAAAGGTGACCTCTTAAAATTAGATAATCTAAGTTTCGCAAGCGAAACTTATGAACTGAAAGAAATTATCATAAATGTTCCAGAAATTATTAATAACTAGCAATTTCTGATAATTTCTTTCAGTCTCGATTCTTTGCCTTGGCAAAGAGAGAGTTGCAATTTCTTATCATATTGATTATTAATCATATTACTTCATTTTTAATTCCGCCAACGAGTAATATACAGTAATTTCTGATTAATTTCTGGCAATTTCTTTCAGTCCTTCTGGCCGAGCAAGCTCGGTCAGAAAAACAATTTTTATAGGTCGCCAAAAGATAATCAGTCGCCCCAGTCCAATTCTTCCTCGGCGGCGATGTATTGGGATTCAAACCGGGTATCGTACTGATAGACACGGTGTAGATGTTGTAGTTGCTCTTCTCGGAGCACATCCTCCACTTGGTCGGCACAGCGGCTTAGGTGCTTCTTGATGTCGGTCTCCCAAAATCGTAATACCTTCCATCCCATGCTGGTAAGACGCTGATTGACACGGCGGTCGCGAGCTTGGTTGCGCTCAATTTTCGAATACCAAAAGTCGCGATTGCTTTTGATGCGCTGTTTTTGCACCTCCCAGTTGTTCCCGTGCCAGAAATCGCCATCTACAAAGACGGCTACTTTCTTGCTTTTGAAGCATATATCAGGAGAGCCCGGAACGCCTCGCACATTTCGGCGATAGCGGTAGCCACGACGCCATAGCTCTCGGGCCAACATTTGCTCGGGCTTGGTGTCGCGAGAGCGATTGGCCTGCATACAGCGTCGTCGCTGTTCCGGTGTTAAGTGGTCGACCATGATTTGAGGGTAGATTGTAGATTGTAGAATGTAGAGGGTAGATTGTAGAGTTCCGGGTGCGGCAGCCTCTATTCACAAATCACTATTTACAATTCACTAATCTCTATTTCTCCATTGCCTGCTGGATGGCGCGGGCCAGCTGGTCGGGGCAGGAAGTACCTTTGCCACCACAGTCTATACCCTGGAGGCGGCTGATAACCTCTTCGGCACGCATACCTTCAACCAGTTTGGCTACGCCCTGGGTGTTGCCGCCACAGCCACCTAAGAATCTAACGTTGCGGACGATACCGTCCTCCAAATCGAAATCAATCATAGCACTGCAAGTGCCATAGGTCATGTATTGATAATGCATAGTATTTAAATTTTAGTGTTATTATATCGTTATAATTACCGTGCCTAAGACGGGTTCGCCTTCATACTTGGCTGGAATCCATTTTGGCATAGATTCCGCCAGCCGTTTTACTTCGTTGATATCCACTCCTTTCACCAGGTTCAGCAGACATGCACTCTCTACTGAGCCATCTTTACCAATAGTAAGCAATACCTTCAACTCATCTTTAGATTTTCCTCTTTTCAAATTGGCGAAATGCTTGTCGATAGCCTCTTGTCCTCCAATGAATTGCGCCATATCGTCGGCGAGTACATGATAGGGGCAACCGCAATTAGCCAGATGCCACTGCAATACGTATGGCGGATATCGCACCTGCATCTGTAGTTTCCATGCAAGTTCAAGATTGTCATCCAGTTGTGTAACAGAGAAGTCTTCACCATTCCATTCATATCGTTCCAAAGTGCACACTATGGTATCAATGGTAAGGTTAGGCGCATCCTGATTATTGAATATATTTTCAATGTCTATTTCATGCCAAACTTCTCTACGCTCATATTTTATACCTTTCTTGCCCCATGTGAGCCACGATTCCGAATACTCCATATAGCCCTCATCTCCCGACTCGTTTGCCAAAAGTTGAGCTTTAACAATCTTTTGCCTTTCATTATCCCAGACAAGCAGACGGATTTGGTCATCTTGATAATGTCCACCTCCTCGCAGCAGCAAGCCAGTCTGATGCCTATCCATTGCAAACTGGCCGATAGCATAAGGCGCGTCCTCTTCATAGCAATACACCTCAAAATCATACAATTGCGGACAGAGTATAGCATCTATGGATTTGCCTATCATCAGAGGATTCGACCTCCATTCGCTCTCATCAAAATACACATGCAACTCATTGCCTTGCAACTGGGGGAACATGGCCAAGAATTCCGAATTGCTGTAAAACCTCTTCTGGTGCTGACGAAATGGTATTTTGACATTCCAAATCTGTTGCCGAACAGTTCGCATGTCATATCGTGCTGGAATCCACCGAGGCATACGCCTGAACATCTCGGCAATAGCAGTTATATATGGTTGTATCCTAACATTATACAGGTGTTGTGGAAATGTGATACTTCCGTCAATTTCCACAATCAAATCAACGACTATAGTGGTATCTTTTTTCTCCATTCCCTCAGGCCATGCCAGATTGTCCAACATAAACTGCACCATGGCAGCCTTACCCCCAGGATATGAGGCCGACGTGTCGGGTTTGGCGTAAATAATCACATCGTCAACCATTAACTTCTCGTGCTTGCGCTCCTCCTGTGCCAAACCGATGATGGCCAAGAAGATAAAAGATACCAATGTTACTACTTTCTTCATGCGAACAGCTCTCTGAATGCTTCTTCGATGACGCTGACTGCCACAATCTTGATTTTATAGCGCGAGCTATCAATCTGCTTGGCATCGTATTTTGAAACAAATATTTTCTCAAAACCGAGTCTGTCGGCCTCGCCAATGCGCTGTTCCACACGGCTTACGGGGCGTACCTCGCCACTCAAACCGAGTTCGGCGGCAAAGCAATAGCGGGGTGGTATGGGCAGATCCACATTGCTGCTCAAGATGCTGCAAGCCACGGCCAAATCCATAGCAGGGTCGCTCACGCGCATGCCGCCAGCCATGTTCAGAAACACGTCTTTGGCACCCAGTTTGAAACCGCAGCGCTTCTCCAGCACAGCCAAGAGCATATTCATTCTCCTCATATCAAATCCGTTAGCATTGCGCTGAGGCGTACCATAAACGGCAGTGCTCACCAGCGACTGCACCTCAACAAACATCGGCCTGGCACCCTCCAATGTGGCCGATACTGCAGCACCGCTCAGTTCTTCATCTCTATGAGCCAAAAGGAGTTCCGAAGGGTTGGACACCTCGCACAATCCGCTGCCTCGCATCTCAAAAATACCAATCTCGGCAGTGGAGCCAAAGCGGTTCTTTAGCGACCGCAGAATGCGGAAGCCGTAGTTCCTGTCGCCTTCAAATTGCAGCACGGCATCCACTATGTGTTCCATCACTTTAGGTCCGGCCAATGAACCATCCTTAGTGATATGGCCCACCAGCAGCACCGGCACTCCGTTCTCTTTGGCATAGCGTTGAAACTGAGTGGTGCATTCGCGAATCTGCGAGATGCTGCCGCTGCCGGATTCAATGCTCTCGGTGTTGACCGTCTGGATAGAATCCACAATCAGCAAGTCGGGTTCCACTGCTACGATATGCTCAAAAATGCGCTCCATGGAAGTCTCGCTGACCACATACAGCTGGGCGTTAAGCGATGCCCCTTGTGGATTGTTGGCCGCCACACGGTCGGCACGCATCTTTATCTGCTCTTCACTTTCTTCACCGCTGACATACAATATCTTGCTGTCGGTTGCGGCCAAGGCGGTCTGCAACAACAATGTGCTTTTGCCGATGCCAGGTTCGCCCCCTATAAGCAACAGACTGCCGGGTACGATACCACCGCCCAGCACACGGTCGAACTCACCGCAATGTGTGGGCATGCGCTGTGTCTCGCTATAGGTAACGTGCTGAATAAGTTTTGGTTCGCTTTGCTTGTTCTTTGCTGCGCCTTTGCCTTTGCCCGGAGTCTCGTGCTGGACAACCTCCTCGTCGAAAGTATTCCATTTGCCACAAGCCGGGCACTTGCCTAGCCAGCTGCTCGACTGGTAGCCACATTCGCGGCAATAATAATATGTTCTCGCTTTAGCCATTGTGTCGGTGTGTCAAGAAATTAGTTGATAATTGTTATTTCTGGAGTACCAATCCGCACTGCCATCCAGCGTTTCAACTGGTCTTTTTGTGTGCTGTTCAATGCCGGAGTGGTCTGCACAAGCACCACATTGTGCAATGTATCGTTAGCAGAAGAAAAACCTTTGGCAATTGTAATTAATTGGATAGAAGGATATTGAGCCCGTATCTCTTTCTCAAGCTGGCTGTAGGGGAGTTCACCGGATTCCAGCTGTTCAATTCGCTTCGACATCTGCACAATCACGCTGTCTTTGTTGGCAATCTGTTTTTCATTCCGTGCAAGAATGTCTGCTGCCAGTTTGTCGGATCTGAGGGTCTTGTCGGCAGCGCCGGTGTTGAACAATATCTGGCTTCGCTTGATTCCTTGCTCGGCGGCCAGGGCATACAGTGTTTCTTTGGTGCTGGGATCAATCTCGTTGGTTGCCACAAAGAGTTCCACCTTTGAGGGTTTCTCATCATGACTTATCTCAACATCATAGATGAAATTGTTGCCAGTATTTTCTGCCATCTTCACAAAGTCGGTAACGCTTCGCTCAAAGTTGTTATGTTGAATCACATTGACTGCTGAAAAAATGCTAGGAATTATCAGCACTAGAATGGCAAATCCAATCCGGCGTCGATTCTTGCGCTCGGTTGCGGGGTCGACCTCTTTCATAGTCTTGAATCCCAAGTATTTCACGCCCAAGAATGCCGCCAGGGCAATAAAAACACCGTTGATAAAGAATAGGTAGAGTGCGCCCAGGGCATAATGGGGGTTCAGCGATGCTATGCCGTAGCCGATAGTGCACAGGGGCGGCATGAGTGCCGTGGCGATAGCCACGCCCGACATCACAGTGCCTTTCTCTTTTCGGCTGATTTCCAGTATGCCGGCAAGTCCGCCGAACAAGGCTATCAGCACATCGTAGATGGTGGGATTTGTTCTTGCCAGAAGCTCGGTTGGGTTCTCCAGTTTCAATGGCGATAATGTGAAGTAAAGGGCTGAGGCCACAATACTTATCGCCACCATGGTGAATAGGTTCTTCAGCGACGATCTGAGCAGTGCGAAATCATTGGTTCCCAGCGATAAGCCAACGCCCACAATGGGTCCCATCAGGGGCGAGATGAGCATGGCGCCAATAATTACGGGAATGGAATTAACATTCAAACCTACAGATGCTATGATGATAGCAAATGCAAGAATATAGACATTTGGTCCTCTGAAAATCTGCCCCTTCTGGATCGATTCCACAGCGGCTGCCGTGTCGATATGCTCTTTCAGCTGAAGCCGCCTTTTCAGCTTCAGTAATAATCTGTTGCGGTTTTCTTTTCTTTCGCTTTTGCTCATATTTTGGGAGTATTACAGTTGCATGGTATTTACCACACCTACAGTCATGTCAATAATGCTTTGAATATCACGCCAATCGCAGACCTCCACGGGGGTGTGCATGTTGCGGTTGGGCACGGAAATCAGCATGGTCTCGCAGTTGGCCGACATGAGCTGTATCTGGTTGGTGTTGGTGCCGCCAGCACGGCCAGCCACCGACTGGAATGGAATCTCGCCTTTGCGGCAAACCTCTTTCAGCAGGTTGGCAATGCGGATGCTTTTGTCTGGACCATACATGATTACGCCGCCTTTACCCAAGCGCACATCGCCTTGCTTCTCTTTCTTGATACCCAGGCCGCCATCGGTGGCGAAAGTGACATCAAAGTCGATGGATATATCAGGATTAATGTTGTGTGCGGCAATCTGTGCTCCGCGGCAGCCGGTTTCTTCTTGAGCTGCGGCCATGCCTATGACCGTGTATTTGTCGCCCCATTGCTCAACGCTGGCTTTCAGCTCCTGCATAATCATGCCGGTGATATACACGGCCACTTTGTCGTCCAATGAGTTAGACGCAATCTTGTGTTCGCCAAAATTCACATCCACATTGCGTTTGTACACCACAATGCTGCCCGGGCAGATGCCCAGAGCTTCAACCTCCTCTTTGGAATCGGCACCCACATCAATGCGGAGGCTGTCGAAATCCTCCATTTGGTCGCGCTCCTTCAAACTCTCCAGATGGATGGGTTTCTTGCCCACAATGCCTTTCACCGGGCCTTTGTCGCCAAGGATCACTATCTCGGATGCCACCAGCGATTTGCGGCACATGCCGCCGGTGCTGGTCATAGAAATATTGCCATCAGTGTCAATATAAATCACGCGGGCGTTCACCTCGTCGATATGGCCCGAGAGCAAAATCTTGGTCTCGCCATGGCCAAGGCTATAGGCGTGATTGCCAATCTTATCGCTATAATAAGGTTTCAGATTCAAGTCCTCGCAGAATTTGTCCCAAACCTTCAATGCCTCAGTCTCCAAACCGCTGGGGCTATATGCTGTCAGCAAAGCCGACATAAATTCTTTGTTCATAGTGAATTGTGAAATTAGTGATTAGTGAATAGAGGCTGCCGCACCTGGAGCCCTACATGCTACAATCTAAAATTCTTCAATAACCTTGTCCACTCGATAAACCTTGTCGCCGCGATGCAACATCTCTGAGGTCTTGACACTGAACACATTGCCCTGCTTCACTTCCTCCACGGGAATAGCCTTGTGGCCTAGTCTCAGCTCCTCAATCACAGCAGAATACACGCCTGTCGTTTGGCCAATGACCATCAAGGTGTCGCCCACTTTTAGGCTTTCGGCAGTTTCAATCTTCATCTCTGCCACCATGGGACGGTTGTAATAGTTGGTCACCTTACCCAAGAAGACTTTGTTTTCAGTGGCTTGAGAACCATAGCGTTCGCTCCATTCTCCCATCTTGCGGCCCATATAGTAGCCATCCCAGAATCCGCGGTTGAACACTGTTGCCAGGCGTTCCATCCAGCCGGCAATCTTCTCTTGCGAATAGGTGCCGTCCTCGATAGACTCCAGGGCTTCTTTGTAGCATTCCACCACCACCTTCACATAGTCAGCCGAGCGGCCGCGGCCTTCAATCTTCAGCACGCGCACACCTGCCTTCACCACTTTGTCAAGGAAACCTATGGTGCACAGGTCTTTGGGCGACATGATATATTTGCCGTCCACCACCAGCTCCACATCGCTCTCTACATCCTTGACCAGATATTTGCGGCGGCAGAGCTGCAGGCAGGCTCCGCGGTTGGCGCTATAGTTGTATTCGTCCAGGCTCAGATAGCATTTGCCGCTCACGCTCATACACAAGGCACCATGGGCAAACACCTCCACCTGTACCAGCTCGCCCTTGGGTCCGCGAATGTCATTATCCTTGATATATTGTGTGATTTCAGCCACTTGGGCCAAAGGTAACTCGCGAGCAGTCACCACCACATCGGCAAACTGAGCGAAGAACTTCACGGCTTCCACATTGGAAATATTGCACTGTGTGCTGATGTGAACCTCCACGCCGATGCTGTTGGCATACATAATCACAGCCATGTCGGAGGCAATAATGGCACTGATGCCGGCTTCTTTGGCGGCCTGCACCAGGGTGTGCATTTCCTCAATCTCATGGTTGTAAATGATTGTGTTCACGGTCAGATAGGTGCGCACACCATGCTCATGAGCAATGCGGGCAATCTCAGCCAGGTCGTCCAAGCCGAAGTTGGCTGCCGAGCGCGAGCGCATATTCAAGTTGCCCACACCGAAATACACCGCATTAGCACCTGCCTTAATAGCGGCCTGCAAACTCTCATACGACCCCACCGGGGCCATTATCTCTAATTTATTGTTCATTTTCTTAACTTTAACCTTAACGTTAACAGGCTTCCGCCCCAAAACTTAAAACTCCATCAACTATTCTCCCTAAACGACTGCGTATAAATTGGCAACAATACTTTCAGCAGCACAAATCCATTCACCAGAGCCAAAGCACCAAACAAGCTGGCTGTCACGGCTTCGGGCATCAGCAGCCGGATGCCATTCATGTCGCCGCCACCCACAAAATGATACATCACGCTCAAATACAGCGGGTCAAGCATCAACATCACGATACTTGTGTACCAGGCACATGCGCGGAAAATCTTGCTCTTGGCACCGCAAATCCTCTTGCGCAAAAGAACTAAAAGATAGGCTGCCGCCAATGTGGCCAAAGGTCCTACCAGGCAGAACCAGCCCAACTGCGAATCGGTCATTTGGTTGCGGAAGATATCAATCTGCACGCCTAACGCCATCACATTCACCTGCTTGAACACACCGTGGCACATGGCATAAAGCCAGTGCGCACCCTCGTGCACCACATAGTAGCACAGCAGCGCCACCACAATTCCCAGATATTGTCGAATTCTTTTCATATCAAATAATGAACGTGATATATATATAAATATTGTTTCCCTCTCCAACTTTATTTTCTGCATCGGTCTAGTCATGGTAGACATCGTCGCTCCACTCAAACTTCACTTTCTCGGGCGCGTAGAACTTGCCTATCTTATAGTCGATGTTGGCTTTATGGGCCTGGCTGAGCTGGAAGCGGCGGTGCACGCGGTACATCCGGCCATCCTTAATAAACTTAGCGCCAGTCTGATGGAAGCGGAATGGGATATCGCTCCGCACGCATTGCTCCCGCAGCGCTAGCACCCATGCGTAGTCGCAAGGCCGGGCATCCACCCCCGACTCACCGCTCACGCACACCTCCTCGATGTCGGAGTTCAAATGTGCGGTCAAATCCACCGGGCCGATGATGGGGGCTACAACGATGCTCTTGTGCTTGATAGGCAAGGAGTTGAAGATAGGAAGTCGATAGTCGGCCATCTCTTGGTTCTCCACCGTGCAACCCACCAGTACATTGTCATATCCGTCGCCCCAATCCGCTGGAACACACTGCATAAAGCGGTCGATTCGCTTGGTGAAGAAGTAAAACAACAGATCGCTTCTCTCCTTTATCATCTGCCAGCATTCGCCTCGCCATTCGTCGGCATCCTGCAGCAGAAAATCCGAGGTGAAACAAGTGAACACCATCGTGCCGCTCTGCAACTTCCAAGTCTTGTCGCGCCGGCGTTTCAGTGGGAGGTTGAAGTTGCCGGTCTTCCGTGCCAGGCTGCTGGCAACAGTAGCGCCGTACATCTCGTCTTGACGGTAGACATAGCAATATTTGCATCCGGGGCTCACCTTGGTGCAACCGTGCCACGGATTCCAGTCAACAAACATCTCCCAGTTCTCGCTCATCTATTCAATTCCAAGGTTTTGCTTCACAACGGGATTCCACTCAAGCAGGGGCTTGATATGGTCGCAATCTTTGATATCGGGGCATTGTTCGCAAGTCTCAAAGCCTTTGGCCATGGCACATTTGCGAATCTGGCACATCGATTGGCAGAATGCGAATTTCACACCCTCGGTGCGGCAGCCCATGCAGTTGATGGTCTCGGGCGTAATCTGGTCGGTGTTGTTCATCTTGCACCATTTTACGGCCACCTCACGGCGCATGATATCGTCGTTCTTGATAGTGGCAATGCGGGCCTCGCATTCCTCGCAGTTCAATCCGCAGCAAGCAGTTAGTTTGTTCATAACTATTTAACTTTTAATGTGTTTAAGTATTCTTTCTGTGCTGGTGTTATTCGATAGCTCTCGCGAGCCTTCTGTATGGTCTTGTTGTGGGTCCAAGGTGCTAGCACCTTCTTCTCGATGTAGGGGATTGTGGCCTCCCATTGCTTGGCCAAGGCCGTGGCAAAGAACCACGCCACCATCATCTTCACATAGTATTCTTCGCTCCTTGCCGCCGCCGCAATGTCCAGATACTCAGGGCAGAAGTCGGCGTCAAGATAAAAACTCATCAGCATTTCCAAGCCGAAACGGCAAGTGTAGGTCTCCGTCGAAGCGCTCCATTCTCTGATTTTTGCCAGGAGAGCCGATTTGTGCTTGGCAAACACCTTGGGCGACATAATGTCGCACACGGCCCAGTTGTCGACGTATGGCAGAAATCGCTCAACTTGCTCAATACAAGTGTCGTAGTCTTTGATTTGCGAGAGCAGCAGCGCGTGCAGCATGTTCTCGTCATAGTAGTCATGGGGCAGTTGCTGCAGGAAGGCCTCGTGTGCCGGGTCCTTGGCAAAAGTCTTGGCAAAGTTGCGCAAGATTGGCACGCGCACGCCGATGAACTTTCCCTGGGCGATGCCCGGGGTCAGCTTGGCCTGGAAGGCGGCATATTCCGCGTCTCGGAGTTCAAAAAGTTGGTTGGTCAGTTCCGACATATTGTTGTGAGTTTTTTGCTGTTGTGAGTGATGAAAAATGGACTTCTGTTGGCTCGGTGTTCCTCCAGTGTACCTTCGCTCTTCCTTCGCTCCGCAGGGTGGCCTCGGGGCGGTAGGAAAGTGGGGTGGCTAATAGGCGTGAGAGTACCCTTTGATGTCCTGCCAATGCCCGCGGGTGAAATCCGGCACCGCCACCGGGGCGAAGCCGTGTTCCAGCGAGAGGTAGCCTAGCTCGGCCAGGCAGCACCATTCGGCCAGATCGTAGACATCCATGTCCAAGGGCAGCCCATGGCGTAGGCAGTAGATGAGTCGAGCATCCATGATGTAGTCCATGCCGCCATGGCCGCCAACATGTTTGGCCTTCTCGTAATATTCCTTCAGAATGGGGCTTTCGTATTCAGTTTCAAGGGCTTTGCGCTGCTCTTCGCTCATGAAGGAATGGCCGCTCAGGTTGTCGTATTTTCCGGTCAGTTTTCCGCCAACGGCCTTGGTGTCAATAGCATAGCCGGCAATTGGGTATTTGTTGGCAAACCCTTTGGTGCCGGTAAGCTGGTAGAGGCGGTTGTAGGGCTGCGGTGTCATCACATTGTGCTGGATTTCAATCACCTTGCCCAGCGCCGTGCGGATAAGGGTGGTGGTGTGGTCGCCATTCTGAAAGTTGACGCAATCCTCGCCGGTATAATGCTTTACCAAATCTTTTCCGCGGAAGGAGCGGGTGTCCATGGCCACGAGGGTCTGCATCCTGTCGCCGCGGTGAATATTAAGCAGTTGCGCCACCGGACCCAGGCCGTGGGTAGGGTAGAGGTCGCCCCGGAAATCCTTGTTGTAGCGCAGTCGCCAGCCTAGTTGGTCGTCCTGGCCATTCTTCCAGTAAGCCATCCAAAATTCGTCAAGTGTGTGTATGTAAGCTCCTTGCACGCGTATCACCTCGCCGAACAAGCCGTGCTGGGCCATGTTCAGGGTGTTGAGCTCGAACTGGTCGTAGCAGCAGTTCTCCAGGATCATGCAGTGCAGTCGGTTTTTCTCCACCAGGTCCACCAAGGTCCAGCATTCGTGCAGCGTCATGGCCGAGGGCACCTCGATGGCCACGTGCTTGCCGTGCTGCAAAGCGCACTGAGCCACAAGGAAATGGTGGTGCCAGTCGGTGGCCACATACACCAGGTCTATATCCTCCTGCTCGCACATTTTCTTGTAGCCATCCTCGCCGCTATATAGCTGAGCCTGAGGGCGATGGTTGTTCTTCAAAATCTGCTGGCACTGCTCGGTGCGGTCGGCCTCGTAGTCGCAGAGCGCCACCACGCGTATGCCGTCGATGTGCATATATCTGCCCACCGCATCAGCCCCGCGCATTCCAAGTCCCACAAAGGCAATGCGCACCGTGTCGATGGGCGCAACCTTCAGTCCCAGAGCGTGTTGCTGTCCGCGGGCACGGCTGGGCGTCTTGGTCACGATGGTTTTCTTCTCCCACCGCCAAGGCCAGTCGTAGCGCTGCGTATAGGGTTGCTGGGCCAAGGGGGCAGAAATGTATATAATGGTAAGGAATAGTAAAATAGCAATCTTTCGCATCGGTTAATTTTTTTGCAAAGATACGAAATATTTTTTGATTTCCAACGTTTCGCTTTCAATTCCCCAATCTGATTTATTCCGCAAGTTGCCAAATCGCATTGCCGACATGGTGTGCAGATCCCCTCTTCCCCCGCCATTTATCCTATAGTTATACTATATTTATACCTTAGTTATTCTATTATATATAGGATAAATATAGTATAAATAAGGTATAAATATAGGATAAGGAACGGGCTTAGGGCGGGAGAGCTGTGGCTCGAGTTGTAAAATGCTGAGAAAGAAAAAATTTGCATATTGTGGAAAAAGTTGTATCTTTGTTGACTGAATATCCTCAGTTTTTTGCTGTTGATGTTGATGCAACGAAATGGTTCTCACTGGTTTGTAGTATCTGCGTCAGTTGTTTCAAAAGCTGAGAAATATATTTATTAGTGTATAAAACATTATATATATGAAAAAAATTGTATTCTTTTTGATGGCGGTTCTGCCTTTAGTGCTCTCGGCCCAGAGGGTTTGTCAGGTCAGTTCGCAAATCGGTAATCCGGAGTTCTCTAGCGACACGCTGGGAATCAGATTCTACCCAGTAGATAACTTCTACAACTACTCTTTTACCGAAACACTTATTGAAAATTGGGAGATAAATGGCGGCCCACAGACGATTAATTCCATCAGTTTCTATTACGTTGGAGCCAACCCCATGACCGCCAAGACCAATTGCACCATCTATCTGGCGCATTCCTATATCTATGATTTGGGGTATAATGAGACGGATGACGAATATTACCATTTCTATTCCAGCCCGGCGCTGACCAGGGCAAGTCAGGGAATCCGTAACGACACCTGTACCATGGTCTACACCGGCTCGCTGAACTGTACCCAGCAGGGTTGGAACACTTTTGAGTTTGACACGCCGTTTAACTACAATGGCGAGGACAACTTGGTTGTGATTGTCGATGACAATTCCGGTAATTATGATGTTAATGGGTTTTATTACAAATTCCTTCAGGATGCTGTGCACATTTGGGATACGTCGTATTTTTTCACACAACACCATCGCTGCTGGTCGACCTCGGCGTTTTCTGACGGTAATAACCCTTCTATTATAGATTACGACGACTCTCACCCAGACCCCCTACACACACGCACTCCTGGACTAGACATCGAGAATTGTAATCGCATCAAAACGTATTACCGCCCTGTGATGAGATTGGACGGCACAAAGAATGTGTCGCGGCTGCCTTATCGCGAGAATTTTGAATCATTGTACGGATCTGTTGAGCCTGGCAAACCGCTTGACTGGACCGTGGTGCGAGGCACGAATTACAAATATTCTGTCACTTCGAGGGATCTTGATAGGGATCCCACCCCCATCAGCGGCGAGCGGAGCTTTGTCATGAAGGCAATGAATCCCACTAATGTTACCCATAGCGTGAGCACAGAGTTCAACACTCCTTGGTTTGCGCTCGATCCCAATACCGACAGCATCAGGGTCTCGCTCAAGATGCGGAATCCCCTCGTGTCGTATGGCTACTCAGGTCTGCATGTTGACTATCAGAAGTCGAGCTGGTCGGCTGCAGCCCACTCCGTACACCTCAATTCCCTCACAGGTGTGCGCAACTCAGGTTCATTCCTGCATGACCACGATAACGCTACGTTGATTTCGGTGACAATTCCGCTCGACCGTGTGGAGGCTGGCGACTCTATCCGTTTCCGCTTTAGTCCGTTCAGCAATGTTAGCAGGGAGGATATCGACTTTGCTGGCTACATAGTAATCGACGACCTTGAGATTGAAGGCATTTCTGTTATCGGCGATGTCCGTAACCAGAGCACTGCTTATACCGTGCCGGTGAATACATATTTCAAGTATTCGCTCAACGAGATGATTGTTGATGCCGAAGAATTGGGCGCAGAACGGCGGATGCTTAATTCCATTAGTTTCTATTATGATACCACCATGCCGCTCGACTTCAAGACCAACTGCTCCATCTACATCCAGCCTACAAACAGGACCATATTCTTTAGTGATTACGATATGGAAATGCTTGATCCTAGCGCAGTTTTGGTGTATCAGGGTGCACTCGACTTCCAGACTAGAGGATGGAAGACGTTTGACTTTGTGCGTCCTTTCTATTACGATGGAACATCTAACTTGATGATAATCATCGACGACAATTCTGGCGTATATAGTCCCAGTCACCCGAAGTTCAGAACCTCGCCTTGCGTCAACAAGACGTTGACCTATTACAGCGATACCTATAATCCTGACCCAACAGAATCAACATATCAAGGGAATCATACCCGATTGGATTACAGGCCATTAATGCATTTTGGCAGCAACCCTGTGTTGGATCTTGCCTATTCAGAGGATCTGACTAGCACCCTGCCTGACAGGATACCTGACGGTTGGAGCAAAACTAAAATGACAAATCCCCCATATGATTGGAAGGTGGTCGAGAGCCAGGATGCGTCTGGCCGAACTATTCGTGATTTGGTGGCTGTGCCTACGGGAAACAGCTCGGAGTACACCCAGTCAATCTACACTCCATGGTTCATCCTGCCTGATAATGCTGATGGCGTGAAAATCAGCTATAAAGTTAAGAATCCGAGAGTCGGCAGCCGCCCCGGCCGTATAACTAAGATCGGTGCCTCGCACGAAACCTACCAATACGCATTAGATCTCACTAGTAGCATTCCTTCGTATCTGCCAGAAGAAATCGGAACGCAAGCTCATACTGATTGGGAAACGCTTGAATATACCCTGACACGTCAAAATTTGCGCCTTGCAAGCGAGGCTACAGACAACCCGTTCCGCTTTCAGTTCTATCCAATACAAGATCCAATAAACGCTGCGCAGACCTCATCGTTGTACATAAAGGATATCAACATTAGCTTGATTCGCAATAATAGTACCTCTCCGTCATCACCTTATATTATCTCTGAAGGCGAACCGTATTCCGAGACATTTGATAACATCGATGAACTTGAGGATATCGGCTGGGATTTCCGTTTCGAGAACCCATTAAGCATAAAATGGGAATTGGTTAGCGCCGGTGTCGAAGATTCTCGCCCAATGCTGGATCACAGAAGCCTCGTTTTCCAAAACACCTTAGGCTCCGGTGCCGAAAGCTATGTTTGTTCGCCTTGGATGAAAGTATGGACTGATTCGCCTCGCCCCAACGATAGCATTACGCTTGAGTTCCTTTATTACAATCCTGAATATCATCTGAACAGTATCAGACCCTACATTATGGGTGAGAATACCGGTCTCTCGCAATTCAGATTTATCTCCCAGGCATCAAATGGGTATACGAAATACAGAGCAAGCGTTCCCCTGCGCTATGTGAACGACGATGCATTCTACATCGTCATCGCCGGTTCGCCCAGCGATGGCCAATATGTCTTGGTCGACTCCGTGAAAGTCAGTTTCAACAGCTATCGTAACATAGAAACAGTTGTGATTCCTGCAAATGCCGGCGTTGCCCAAGGCGGTGGAAGATATCCGCATTATTCCAGCTTCGAGCTTAACGCCACCCCGGCTGAGGGATACGCTTTCCAATATTGGTTCTGCGATGGCCATGCCGACACCAATGCTCATCTGGACGACCTGCGCGCCGTCAATGATAGGACGTATGTTGCCGTCTTTGCGCCTGTGCAGCATGTGACTGATACGGTTCCTAATGTCATCCAGGCAGATTGTCCGCAAAAAACGATTTCTTTCTTTGTCAACAGTAGCCGCTTTGGACGATTAACCCACACCACGTTGACCCTCCCCGTAGGATCGAGCACCGAGGTGATGGCCCTCCCCAATCCGGGATTCAAATTCGTGCATTGGGGCGATGGCAACACCGACAACCCGCGAACGATTGTTTTTGACGCAGATGCACCCTCTAGTTTCTCGGCACTTTTTCAATACGAATAATAATTGAACAATTAAAGTGTTGGGTGCCGCATATTCGACACCCAACATTTTGCTTTTTTTGACTGAAATACATGCAGAAAAACTTTGTACTTTTACTCCTCCTCACCTCGCTGATGTTCTGCTCCTGCGGCAGCAAGCATCAGTCCGCCGATTCCGCCGATGCGACCGCCGATGCGCTCCAAACCTGGCATAACGACCATTTCGGCATGTTCATCCATTTTGGTGTCTATTCCAAGCTGGGTGGCATCTGGAAGGGCGAGCAAATCCCCTTCTACGGCGAGCAGATTATGAACCATGCCCGCATCCCCATTGCTGAATATGAGGCTGTTGCCCGCGAGTTCAACCCCGTGGATTTCAATGCCGACTCAATCGTTGCCCTGGCCAAAGATGCCGGCATGAAGTACATCGTCATCACCACCAAGCACCACGACGGCTTCTGCATGTTCGACACCAAGACTACTGACTACGACATCGTGGACTTCACCCCCTACGGCAAAGATGTCGTGGGCCTGCTGGCCGAGGCCTGCAGACGCCAGGGCATGAAGCTGGGCTTCTACTATTCGCTGCCTGACTGGCATTTCCCCAAGGGCATCCCCCGCATGGCTCCCGACCCCGCCACCAAGTGCTGGGAACATGTCAACCAGGTCTATTCCCCCCTCGAAATCGTCACTCCCGAGCTGGAAGACTACATCGTGGCGCAAATCACCGAGCTCCTCACCAACTATGGCGAAATCACCACCATTTGGTTCGATATGGGCCTCATCACCCCCGAGCAGAGCCGCCGCTTCCGCGACACGGTCAAGAAGCTGCAACCCAACTGCTTGATTAACGGCCGCATCATGAACAACATGGGCGACTATATGACCCTCCCCGATAACGGCAATGTGGCCGCGTATGCCAACACCTATTGGGACAATCCCGCCTCGCTCTATGGCACCTGGGGCTACAAGAGCTGGATTCAGCGCCCGCCCCTTGAGGAACAAATTCAGCGCCAGATTGGCCGCCTCACCAGCACTGTCAGCCACGGCGGCGTGTTCCTCCTCAACATCGGTCCTGACGGTAACGGCCGCGTGATCGACTATGAAAAGCAGGTGCTCCACGGCATCGGCGATTTCCTGCGTGCCCACCCCGACACGCTGGACGCGCTCAGCCGCCAATCCAAACTTCCCGCCAAATATCCGGCCGTCGATACAAAAGGCGACACCATCATCCTCGCCGAGGCTAACGGCCTCTATCACCCCGCTCTCGACGGTAAGGGCTACATGAGCGTCGAGCCCCATTCCAGCCTTGCCTGGGAAGTATCGTTTGACGAAAAGGCTGATTACGTTGCATTTATAGTGTATGAGCCTGAGTACAACGACCAAGAATATCAGCTCCACTATTCCGCCGAACAAGCCCCCGTCTCCCGTGTGCTCCCCGGTGTCGACCGCATGGTGCAGACCGCCTATCTCGGCACCCTGACCCTCGGCGGAAATCGCAACATTATCCGACTCTCCCTCAGCGATAAGACCACGGCCGCCGAGCCCCTCAAGCCCCTCGGTCTCATCAGTCCTAAAATCATCCTTATCAAGAAATAAATGCCCTTGCGTCGCATTATATTGCTCCTTTTCCTGGCCCTGACCTTCACCGGTTTTGCCCAAAGCAAGACCTGGTCCATCGCCGGCACCGTGTCCGACCACAGCACCGGCGAGCCGCTCCCCTTTGTGCAGATCACCGTGCCCAACTCGCGCCTCGGCACCGTGTCCGACATCAACGGCCGCTTCGACCTCACCGTGGGCGCTGCCGACACCCTCGTCCAGTTCCGCATGGTGGGTTTCCGTCCGCTCACAATGCCCGTCCCCCAGCGTGCCACGCAGCGAATGCGGGTGCGTATGGAACCCTTGGCCAACACTTTGGCCGAAGTGACTGTCGTCGAAAAACGCAGCCGCGACCGCTATCGCCGCAAGGACAACCCCGCCGTCGAGCTGGTCAAACAAGTCATCGCCCACAAAGATTCCAACAACATCTTTGCCCAGAACAAGTTCAGCCGCAACACTTTCGATAAACTCAACATGTGTCTGGACCAGTTCCACCCCGATTTCAAAAAACACCTCTTCTGGAAGCATTTCCCCTTCGTGGAGAAGTATATCGACCAGGCCGAATTCGACGGCGCCGAGATTCTCCATTTCTCCATCCAAGAATGCATGCGCCGGCAGGACTATGCAAACGGCCGCCTCCGCACCCTCGTCGATGCGGTCCGCACCGACGGCGTTTTCGTCAACCTCAGCCAGGAAGGCTTCGATGAAGACCTGGCCGTCCTCTTTTCGCCTACCGACATCTACGCCAACGATATCGACCTCATGTCCGTGCGTTTCGTCAGCCCCCTTTCCTCCGCCCTGGGCAACACCTTCTATCATTATTATATCACCGACACCACCGTTATCGACGGCCTGCGCTGCATCGAGCTCGCCTTCGTCCCCTCGGCTAAGGGCAACTTCGGCTTCGTCGGAACCATGTATATCGTCGACGATGGCACCTATGCCGTCAAACGCTATTCCATGCATGTGCCCGAGGCCGTCGACCTCAATTTCGTCCGCGACCTCAATGTACTGCAAGACTTCCAGCGCGACAGCTCCGGCCGCTATCTCCCCACCCGGTCCGACACCTACGGCCGCTTCTATGTGGGCAAGAAACTGCGCCAAATCTATGTCCATCAGATGAATCTGTGCTACAACTACGCCTTCGACTCCCTCGCCGCCCCTTTGCCCGACTCGCTCTTCGGCTCCCTGGCCTCGGCGGCCACCATGCCCAACGCCCATAAAGTGCGGCGCAAAGTGTGGAACGAAACCCGCCCCGTCGAACTCTCCATCGCCGAAACCTTCCTCGACAGCATGCGCTACGAGCTCATGCGCATCCCCTCCATCCGCCACACCATCCACACCGCCGAGGTGCTGGCCACGGGCTACATCCCCACCAACCCCGACCGCGATTCCAGCAAGTTCGACTTCGGCTCGGTCTACAACTTCGTCAGCCACAACGGCCTCGAAGGCTATCGTCTGCGCATCGGCGGCATGTCCACCGCCCGCCTCTCCCCCCGCAACTTCTTCGACGGCTACGTGGCCTACGGCTTCAACGACCGCCGCCCCAAGTTCAACCTCACCTACATCC
>JAZLLD010000048.1:0-16473 GCA_045597945.1 Bacteroidales bacterium | reverse complement strand
GGGTGGTGTGGTGTTGGGGGTTTGTTGGCCGTTTTGTGGGGGAAGGGATTTCTTTGGAGGGAATTATGGGGAAGTATATTGGGGTAACGGCTCTTGGCGATGGCTGAAATTTGTTTTCCATTAACTTGGCAGGGCAAGTTTTGATGTAAGGGTTGAAAGGCGGGGATTCCTAATGGTTGGCTAAAAAAAAGAGAGCCGTTGCGCGGCTCTCTTTTTTTATTGCTTTGAATCAGCGATTACATATTCTCAACATAGGAGATGTATTTGTCGACCTCGCCGTATTCGGGGCTTTCGGGATAGTTGTCCTTGATTTTCTGGAAGCTTGCGATAGCGGCGCTGTTGTTGCCAAGTTTCATCTGCATCATACCAGCCTTCCACAGAGCGGCGGGTGCGATGACGAAGTTGTTCTCAGCTTTAGCGGCAGCCTTCTCGTAGTAGTTGCAAGCCTCTTTTGCGTTGTCCATCTCGGCATAAGCGTCGCCGATGAGCATGAGGGCTTCGCCGGTGGTGAAGACATCCTTGCCCTTGTAGGACTTCAGGCTCTTGATAGCCTCGTCGAACTGGCCAAGGTTGATCTGGCAGACACCAGCATAGTATTTTGCCAAGTTGGCGGATTTGGTGCAGCCGTACTTCTTGATAACCTCGTTGAAACCAAGGTACTGGTCGTCGCCGTTGAGGGCTTTCTCAAAGTTGCCTTCGTTGAACCACTGCTCGGCAGCGTACATGTCTTCGGCAGCATGGAGCTGGCGGGGCTGGGAGATGAACTTAACATAGGCGAAGATGCCCAAGATGACCACGAGGATGCAGGTGGCAACGGTGATGATCATTTTCTGGTTCTTCTGGATGTACTGTTCGGTTTGGGCTACGATGCCGGAAACCTCAAGGTTTTTCTCTTCGTTTTGCTCTTTCATTCTATATATTTTTTATTATTTTCCAAGTTGCAAAATTAGTCATTTTTTTTCATAGAAACGAAATTATTTTTGTTCTGAGGGGAATATTTATTCACAATTTAAATTTTAACATTTTGTAATTGGTTGTGAAATAGTGTCTTGTGATTTTGTTGCAAAAAAAAATCGGTTTAAAAAAGTTTGTATTGTTTTTTTTGACTATCTTTGCAAAATAGAATATATAAGTCGTATTACAACGAAAGTTTGTAGAAATGAACACAAAAGTCAAATATCTGGGAATGGAAATAAACAGTCCAATTGTGGCTGCCAGTTGTGGTTTGACATCGAATGTTGACAACTTATGCAAATTGGAGGAGGCCGGTGTGGGTGCCGTGGTGCTGAAGTCGGTTTTTGAAGAAGAGATTATTCACGATATCAAGCGTAACACTCATGTTTTCGCCCCGGTGGGCAACTACGGTGTGAGTTACGAATACGTGGCGCAGCATGTTGCCGACGACTCTATGGCCAAGCATTTCGCGCTGATTCGCGAGGCCAAGGCCAAGCTGACTATCCCGGTAATTGGCAGCATCAACTGTTATTCGCATGAGAATTGGATCACCTATGCCAAGCAGTTCCAGGACTGCGGTTGCGATGCCTTGGAATTGGACATGGCCATCATGCCTTTTGACACCAACCTTTCGTCTGACGATGTGGAGCGCACTTTTGGCGATATTATCCAATCGATCCGCAAGTTCGTGACCATCCCTATCAGTGTGAAAGTGGGCTCGTATTTTACTGACTTATCCAAATTTATGCAGCAACTTTCGTGGATGGGAATCCAGGGTATTACGATGTTTAACAAGACGGTGCAGGTGGATGTGGATTTGGAACAAGAGGAGTTCCGCCATGCCGATGCGCTGACCAGCCATGGCGAGTTGTATAATACGCTGCGCTGGACTGCTATCTTGAGCAACAAACTGCGCTGCGACCTGAGCTCCACTACCGGCGTCTATGGTGCCGAAGATGTGGTGAAACTGTTGTTGACGGGCGCTACCACCGTGCAGGTGGCTTCTTGCTTGTATAGCAATGGCTTGGATTATGTAAAAGTGTTGAATCAGGGCTTGCAGGACTGGATGGCCAAGAAGGGCTATTCTTCCATTGCTGACTTTAAGGGCAAATTGGCGTTTAAGCCTAACGAGAAGGCCGCCATGCTGATGCGCACGAAATATATGAACTATTTTGGCGAGATAAAATAATCTTGCCTCCCTTATACTAATTAACAATAAACACTATCACGTATGGACAATGTACAAGACAAACCTGTGAGTTTCTTCCGCTTTGAAGACCTCCGTATCTATGCCAAGGCTACAGACTACAGCACATGGCTAATCGCTAACTTGGGAGAACCCACAAATGAAAAGCAGCGCAGTCTCGTCAATTCTTTCTGCCACTCATCCTTCGACATCGCACTCAATGTTGCCGAGGGTTCGTCACGCAACAAAAGCCAGTTTGAACACTGTCTGAAAATATCCAAAACCGCTATCCGCGAATGCATTGTCTATACCGAGGTGGCATGCCAGTCTGGCCTGATGACTGAGGAGCAACGCGATCAGTCGCGCGAGTTTTTGATGGAGCTTACGCGCATGATTGGTGCTCTGATCATCTCGCTGCAGCGAGGCAGCGGCCGCCGTCGCGATGACTACGACAACGGGGCCGAAGACAATGGGTCTGAGCCTATTGACGCCTTGGATGCTATTGACACCAATTTTTAAGAATGTATCCTAAAATTAATAATTTACAATTCACCGAGACCGGCAATTTCTTCTTGATTGCCGGTCCGTGTGTTATAGAAGACGACAAAAATCCGTTCCAAATTGCCCAGCATTTGGTGGAAATCAGCCGGCGGTTGCAGATACCTTTTGCCTTCAAGGCCAGCTATCGCAAGGCCAACCGCTCTAGCATCAGCTCCTTCACGGGCATCGGCGATAAGGAGGGGTTGGAGATTCTGCAGGCCATCCGCCAGCAATACGGTATTCCTGTCGTGACCGATATCCACAGCGAGGAAGATGCCGCCATGGCGGCACCTTATGTTGATGTGCTTCAGATACCTGCCTTCCTCTGCCGCCAGACCTCGTTGTTGCAGGCCGCAGCGGCCACAGGCCGCTGTGTGAACATCAAAAAGGGACAGTTCTTAGCCCCCGAGTCGATGGTTCATGCCGTGGAGAAAATGAAGTATTTTGGTGATGACAATGTGATGCTGACCGAGCGCGGCACCACTTTTGGCTACCAGGACCTGGTTGTTGATTTCCGCTCAGTGCCGGTGATGCAGCAGAATCGGGTGCCGGTAGTGGTGGACATTACCCATTCGCTCCAACGCCCCAACCAGACTTCCGGCGTGACTGGCGGCAACCCAGAGATGATTGAAACCATTGCAAGGGCCGCTGTGGCGGTGGGTTGCGACGGTATCTTTATGGAAACCCATCCCAATCCTGCTGTGGCTAAATCCGACGGCGCCAATATGTTGCGCCTGGATTTGGCGGAAGACTTGCTGCGGCAGCTGCTCCGCATTCATCAGGCTGTACGTTAAAAGATTACTAAATAACAACTAACCATGCAACTTCATCTTGACAAACCTATCGTCTTTTTCGACCTTGAAACCACCGGTGTGAATGTGGGCCACGACCATGTGGTGGAAATCTGCCTCCACAAAGTGAATGTCGATAATACTACCGAGACTAGGGTCTACCGTGTGCGCCCTGTTGATATGCAAGGCAATACAATCCATATTCCTGAATTCACCACCGCCATCCACGGTATTAGCGATGCCGATGTGGCAGACAAGCCCTCCTTTGGCGAGTTAGCGCCTGAGATTGTTGCCTTTATTGGCGATGCCGACTTGGCCGGCTATAATTCCAACAAGTTTGATGTGCCGATGTTGGTGGAAGAGTTTCTGCGTGCCGGTCAACCATTTGACCTCCGCAACCGCAGAATGGTGGATGTGCAGAACATATTCCACAAAATGGAACAGCGCACATTGAAGGCCGCCTACCAGTTTTATTGTGGAAAGGATTTAGAGAATGCGCACAGCGCAGATGCCGACACCTTGGCCACCTACGAGGTGCTGATGGCACAGCTGGATCGCTATCAGGATGCCGAGTACACCGACCGCGATGGCAAGGTGAGCAAGCCTATCGTGAACGATATGGGGGCGCTGAGCCAGTTCACTCGCGTGAATCCGTGGGCCGACCTGGCCGGCTATATTGGTTTTGATGCCAAGGGAAGCGAGGTCTTCAACTTTGGCAAGCACAAAGGTAAGACCTTGGAGCAAGTGTTCACCGTGGAACCGGCCTACTATGATTGGATGATGAAAAGCGACTTCCCGCTGTCTACCAAATCGCTCCTGACCGAGGTAATGAACCGCATGAAGGAGAAGAAGTTGCAAGATCTGAAACTCCACTTTGGCGGCTGAGGCCGGTGATGAGTCTGGCAATAAAAAAAGTAAATGCTTTCATCCTGGGGCGATGCCGGGGTGAAAGCATGTAGTTGTACCAATTGTGGGGTGGGACGGGGCCGTAGAATCAGTGGACCTTCAACGGGTCTACAGCGGGCCTTCGCTGGGATTGCAAATGTCTTGCGCGGGGCTGTTTGCCGTGGCCTAGCGGATGAAGTTGGTGGCTTGGCGGTCTTCGTCGAAAGTGGGGTGGCCGAGTTGCTCGCGTCCGAGGGCCAGGCTGCGAATCAAGAATGCCATGTTTTGGCCGAGGTGCCGCATAGTCTGCATGCCTTCGAGGTCGAATGCCGACTCGCCTAGGGCGTTGCCGTGAGCAAGGTTCCAATACTGCGAGGTGGCTATCGGCATGTTGCTGATAGAGAAATACTTGTTAAGAACGTCGAACGCTGCGGTGCAGCCTCCGCGGCGAGCTACTACTACGGCGGCTCCTACCTTCTGGCTCTTGTCGAAAGAGGTGGAGAAAAAGAGTCGGTCCAGCAGTGAGATGAGTGTGCCGTTAGGTGATGCGAAATAAACTGGGCTGCCGACAACTATGCCGTCGGCCTGCTCAAATTTTGGGGCAATATGGTTTACCACATCGTCGATGACGCAGTGACCGATTTCGCGGCAGCGTCCGCAGGCCATACAGCCGCGGATGGCCTGGTTGCCAATTTGAATGTATTCGGTTTCTATGCCTTGTTTCTCAATACTTTGCTTTACTTGTTCGAGTGCGGTGTGGGTGTTGCCGGCAGGGCGGGGGCTGCCATTGATGATGAGAACTTTTGCCATGGTTTATAGGGTTTGTATTGTATAATAAAATTCGAATGAAGAATGTGGCGCAAGCGACTGAATGTAATCGCGTTGCTGTATGTCGCCGCAGAATCCTTCGGCATCGGTGCGGCCGTACCAGGGTTCGATGCAGCAGAATGGGGCTTTGATGGGCGACCAAATGCCAAGGACTGGGGCGTCGAAAGTCATTGCAAGATAGGGTTTTTGCTGCTTGTCGCAGAGTACCACGCGGTCGACTTGTGAATCTTGCAGCACCAAGGCGTCATGTTGAAAAAGAGTAGGGGTGAGGGGAAGCAGTCCGTTGCTCAGAGGCATTGGAGAGGAACTCTTCAGGGCATGGCCTTTCTCGCTCAGCTGGGTGACCTGCAACAAGTTGACTTGTTGGCCTTTGCTGGAGAATTGCAGATAGCCGTAGACGGGTGAATCGGGTTGGAAGTCCAGTAGGTTGAATGCAGGGTGCGCACCAATCTGGAAGTAGATGGGAGTGTCGACAGGATTGCTAACAGTCCAACGGCAGTGTAGCACTTGGTTTTCAAGTCGATAGTCGGCGGTAAGACGGAAAGGGTAGGGGTATTTCTGCAACGTCTCTGCGGTGCTTTCAAGTTGCATGACAACATGGTTGTTTGTTTGCTCAACCACCTGAAAGTCGGTATCGCGGGCGAAACCATGCTGTGGCAGATGATAGGCTTGACCATCAACATGATATGTGCCATCCCATACTTTGCCAACAATGGGGAAAAGAATGGGGGCGTGGCGTCGCCAAAAAGTGGGGTCGGCCTGCCAGATGAATTCTTGGTTCAGCACTTTGAGTGATGAAAGTTCAGCACCATGGATGTTGACATTGAACGTTGGTTGCATGAAATTGAGCATGATAGATGATGTTATGTGGTTTGCGAATGTGAGTGCAAAAATACGAAAAAAAAGTGACATTTACATGCCTGAGAATATTTTTTATTGAAAAAATTGGTACATATATATATTTATTAAGATTTTTTTTGTATATTTGCAAGTTGTTAAAAAGAGTATATTTGTTATAATATTAATTATAATTATTTAAATGAGAAAGATTTGGATAGGATTGGTAAAGTTGTTCGGCTGGCGGTTTGATGTGCCTAGTTTGGAAGAACGCCCTGAATTGCTGCACTGTGTGTTGGCTGTAGCGCCGCATACTAGTGCCCGCGACTATTTTGTGGGTACGGCGGTGCTGTTTGCTGTGGGTGCCAATCCCCGCATCTTTGTCAAGAAGGAATTTTTTAATTTTTTCACCCGGCCCATTTTGAAGGCTTTGGGTGTGGTGGAAGTGGACCGCGGCAACCGCCACAACGATTTGGTGGGCTCTGCGGTGAAACTGCTGAAGAAGGAAGAGAATGTGTGTATCGTGGTGACTCCCGAGGCCACCCGCAAGCCGGTGAAGCGCTTTAAGCGAGGCTTTTATGAGATTGCTACGCAGGCAGAGGTGCCCATCGTGTTGGGATACATGGATTTTAAGAAGAAGGTGGCCGGTTATGGCCCTACAATCATACCCTCCGGCGATTATGATGCTGATTTCCAGAAGATGATTGAGTTTTTTGCCCCCGTGAATGCGGCTCACCCTGAGGGTTGGTATTTTGGAAAACAGAAAGGTGAGGTTGATTAGTTGGGTTGGCGGAAGCCGTCTTATTTTTAATAATAATTGAAGAAACAAAAAATATTAATATATGATTAGAAGAATTTTCGTAGAAAAGAAAGCTGATTTTGCAATTGCAGCAAAAGAGCTGAAAGGCGAGATGTCGGAATATTTGGGCATCCAGGCGGAAAGTGTGCGTACGCTGATTCGCTACGACATTGAGAATATCTCCGAGGAGACCTATGAGAAGGCTAAAGTGACTGTTTTCTCAGAGCCTCCTGTTGATGACGTTTATGAGGAAAACTTCCCCATGCAGGATGGTGACTTTGTCTTCACCGTTGAGTATCTGCCGGGCCAGTTTGACCAGCGTGCCGACTCTGCTACCCAGTGTGTCAGCCTGCTGAATCCTGCCGAACAGCCTATCATTCGCTCGGCTACCACGTATGTGATTAGTGGCCAATTGAATGAGGAACAGCGCGCTGCTGTGGTGAAGCATTGCGTGAACCCTGTGGACAGCCGCGTGACTAAGGCTCCGAAACCTGAAACTCTGGTGGAGAACTTTGAGGAACCAGCAGATGTGAAGATTTTCGATGGGTTCAAAGATATGGCTGAGAGTGAGTTGAAGGAGCTTTATGGTTCATTGGGCCTGGCAATGACCTTTGCCGACTTCTTGCATATCCAGCGCTATTTCCACGATGAAGAGCATCGCGACCCCAGCATGACTGAGATTCGTGTGCTTGACACCTATTGGAGCGACCATTGCCGCCACACCACTTTTGCTACAGAACTGACTGATGTTGAATTTGATGAGGGTTATTATCGTCCGCTGATTGAAGGTGCTTTCCAACAATATCTGGCTGACCATAAGGAGCAGTATGTGGGCCGCGACGACAAGTTTGTCTGCCTCATGGATATCGGAACCTTGGCCGCCAAGCGCATCCGCAAGATGGGTCTGTTGGACGACCAGGAGGTGAGCGATGAGATTAACGCTTGCTCCATTGTGGTGCCTGTGAAGATGGATGGTAAGACCGAAGAGTGGCTTATCAACTTTAAGAATGAGACTCACAACCATCCTACTGAGATTGAGCCTTTTGGCGGTGCAGCTACCTGCCTTGGCGGTTGCATCCGCGACCCGTTGAGTGGCCGCACTTATGTTTATCAGGCCATGCGTGTGACCGGCGCTGCCGACCCCACCAAACCCCTGAATGAGACTTTGGCCGGCAAGTTGCCTCAGCGCAAGATTGTGACTACTGCGGCTCATGGCTATAGCAGTTATGGCAACCAAATTGGTCTGGCAACTGGTCTCGTGAACGAAATCTACCATCCTAACTATGTGGCTAAACGCATGGAGATCGGTGCCGTTGTGGCCGCAGCTCCTCGCCGCCAGGTGAAGCGTTTGACTAGCGACCCCGGCGATGTAATCGTGCTGCTTGGTGGTCGCACCGGCCGTGACGGCTGCGGTGGCGCTACTGGTTCCTCCAAGGCTCACGACACTTCTTCTCTCACCTCTTGTGGTGCTGAGGTTCAGAAGGGTAACGCACCCACTGAGCGTAAGATCCAGCGTCTTTTCCGCCGCGAGGAGGTTTCTTCACTTATTAAGAAATGTAACGACTTTGGCGCGGGCGGCGTCAGTGTGGCTATCGGCGAGTTGGCCGATGGTCTGCAGATTGACCTTGACCGCGTGCCTAAGAAATATGCCGGTTTGGACGGTACTGAGCTGGCTATCAGCGAGAGCCAGGAGCGTATGGCAGTTGTGGTTGACCCCAAGGATGTCGACCAGATGCTGAAATATGCTGACGAGGAAAACCTCGAAGCAGTTGTTGTGGCTACCGTGACTGAGGATCCCCGCATGGTTATCAGCTGGAGAGGCAAAGAGATTGTCAACCTCAGCCGTCGCTTTATTGACACCAATGGTGCCCACCAGGAGACCAAGGTCAGCATGGAGATGCCTGCCGAGGCTAAGAATTCTTCTTGCACCCAGCCCATGGGCAGCGTCAAGGAGCGTTGGCTCAAGAACTTGGGCGACTTGAATGTGTGCTCGCAGAAGGGTATGGTCGAGATGTTCGACAGCACTATCGGTGCCGGCAGTGTTGTAATGCCTTATGGCGGTAAGACCCAGATGACTCCTACCCAAAGCATGGTCGGTCAGTTGCCAACACTTGAAGCTAAGTGCGACACCGTGACCATCATGTCCTATGGTTTCGACCCCTACCTCAGCAGCTGGAGCCCCTTCCATGGTGCAGTTTATGCAGTGGTTGATTCCGTGGCCAAAGTGGCAGCCGCTGGTGGCGATGTCACCAAGGTGCGTCTCACTTTCCAGGAATATTTCAAGCGCCTCGGCCAAGATCCCTATCGTTGGGGTCAGCCTTTGAGCGCACTGCTCGGCGCATACAATGCCCAGATGGGTCTGAAACTTCCCGCCATCGGTGGTAAGGACTCCATGAGCGGCACTTTCAATGATATTGATGTTCCTCCTACGCTCTGCAGTTTTGCCGTGGGTGTCAGCGATATGAAACATGTTGTCACTCCCGAGCTGAAGAAAGCTGGCAACTACCTCTATCTGCTTGAGGTGAAGGGAGATGAGATGAACATGCCTAACTATAAACTGCTCCTGGGTATGTACAACGCATTGCATCAGGCTGTAGGCAAGGGCGTTATCAAGTCTGCCTATGCTGTTGGTTTCGGCGGTATTGCCGAGGCTGTCAGCAAGATGGCTTTCGGTAACGAACTGGGCGTTCAGTTTGATGAGAAATTCAGTGTTGAAGAGCTCTTTGAAAAGAAATATGGCGCAATCGTGGTTGAGGTGGCCAATTGTGGCGAGCTGCCCGCTGTTGCTCGCAAGATTGGTCGCGTGACCGAAGGTGGTGTGTTTGAGGTTGCTGGCGAAAAAATTGCCATGGCCGAGATGACCCAGGCTTGGACTCGCACCTTGGAGGAAATCTTCCCCACCACCAGTCGTGCCGAGGTGAAGCCTCTTCCCGAGACCAAACTCTTCAAAACTAAGGATGTACATGTATGCAAGAATAAGGTGGCTAAACCCAAAGTGTTCATTCCTGCATTCCCCGGTACCAACTGCGAGTACGACTCTGCCCGCGCGTTCTTGCGCGCAGGTGCCGAGGCCGAAATCTTGGTCTTCCGCAACCAGAATGCATCCCAGATTCGTGAAAGCGTTGACGCTTTCGCCAAGGCTATCAGCCAGAGCCAGATAGTGATGATTCCTGGCGGTTTCTCGGCTGGCGACGAACCCGAAGGCAGTGCTAAATTCATCACTAGCGTCTTCCGCAATCCTCAGATTGCCGAAGAGGTTATGCGTCTCTTGAAAGAACGTGATGGCTTGATGCTCGGTATCTGCAATGGTTTCCAGGCACTTGTGAAACTGGGTCTGGTTCCCTACGGCGAGATTCGTCCTCAGAGTGTTGATTCTCCCACCCTTACCTTCAACACCATCGGTCGCCACCAGAGCATGATTGCCCACACCAAGGTGGTCAGCAACATGTCGCCCTGGCTGCAGCAGGCAGAACTAGGCAAGGATTATGTGGTGCCTATCTCCCACGGCGAGGGTCGTTTCGTAGCTCCTCAGGAGTGGCTCGACAAACTCTTTGCCAACGGCCAGGTTGCTACCCAATATGTTGACCTCCAGGGTCGCGTGACCATGGAAGAACCCTTCAATATGAATGGCTCCTACATGGCAATTGAGGGTATCACCAGTCCCGACGGCCGCGTTCTTGGCAAGATGGCTCACAGCGAGCGCCGCCGCGAAGGCACCTACCTCAACATCTACGGCGATCAAGACCAGCGCTTGTTTGAGAGTGGTGTTGGGTATTTTAAATAATCAATAATACGATACAATTATGAGAAAGTTATTTATCTCCATAGTGTTCGTCGGATTGGCCGCCCTCTCGGTGGCCAATCCGGTGAGCTACTCTCGTGCCACTGATGTGGCAGTTAAGGCAGCCGGATTGCTCTATATGTTACAGCACCCTGAGAAGCCGGATGTTTCCTTCGAGACCATTTATCGCAGTGATATCAGTCCATTTGACAATATTTATCTATTCAATGTCGAATATTCGGTCGGGGGTAAGGTTGTCGACGATGGCTTTGTGGTGGTGAGTGGAGAGACCTTTGCCTCGCCAATCTTGGCCTTCTCTACCGGGGGCACGGTCACTTCAGATCGACTCAACCCCGCAGTCCGTGCCATGCTCGACCGCTACGATCAGCAGATTGCTGCAGCCAAAGCCCAAGGAGTCCAGCCTACAGCTGCCATCCAGGCCAAGTGGGACATGATCGAGCGCCTGCAGACTTGCGAGGATTACGATGCCCTTATGGCCAAAGGCGATATCTATAACGATAATATCCCCAATCTGCTTGGCGGTATGATTTGGGGTCAGGGTAATCCCTACAACGCCCTGTGTCCGGGTAATTCTGTTACTGGCTGTGTCGCAACGGCTTTCGGTATGATTATGAACTACTGGAAATGGCCTGAGCATGGTTGGGGTCGCCATTCCTATAATGGTGCCGACAATCCCGCAGCCTATCCCGACTGGACTTTCGGCGAGCTTTCTGCCGATTATGAACACACCTATTATGATTGGGCCAACATGCCTGATTATGTCTACATCAATAGTAACCAGGCTGAGATCGACGCAGTTTCCACGCTGCTCTTCCACTTGGGTGTGGCACTTGACATGCACTACACTCCCGAGGGTAGTGGCTGCTGGTCGCTGCCCGAGTATGCCATCTTCGACACCAGTCTCCACCTGGCTTCCAACATCGGTGCCGATGTCCGCATCCCTCGCCATTTCGGCTACAAATACAGCTATGCCGGTATGCGCGATTCCATCGGAAACGACAGCATCTGGCTCAACATGCTCTATACCAGCCTCTCTGAGGGTAAACCCATCTACTATGCAGGCTGGGCTAAGGAGGATAATGAGGCCGGCCACAGCGGCACTTCTGGCCACGGCTACATCATCGATGGCTATTTCTCCGACATCACCGACTCCAACTTCTTCCACATCAACTGGGGTTGGAATGGCAGCTATAACGGCTATTTCAAACTTGATGCCATGACTCCCTCCGGTTCCGACTTCACCCAGTGGCACGGTGCCATCATTGGCATTGAACCCGACAGCGCCTACACCGGCTACGACCCCTCGGCCATCAGTCCGCTGCGTCCTGCCACCTCACAGGTAGTGGCACGCCAGGGCGGCCTTGTTGTCAGCCAGTGCCAGCAGCAGGTTGTGCTGGTTTACGACCTGATGGGTCGTCTTGTTGCTCAGCGCTCGGCCTCGGCTGCCGATCAGTGGAGCGTTTCGCTCAAGCCCGGTGTCTATGTTGTGCGTGTAGGCGCACAGGCCGGCCAGAAAATTGTTGTTCTCTAAATTTGACTATTATTAATTGTATTAATACATTATATATATGAACCAAGCATTGAAAGACCTCCAGCCCGCAAAAGTGTGGCAGTATTTTGGAGAATTGATGAATATCCCCCGCCCTTCCAAACATGAAGAAAAAGTGTCGGCCTACTTGCAGGATTTTGGCAAGGAGCACGGCTTCGAGACTCTGGTTGACGAAGTTGGTAATGTCCTGATCCGCAAACCCGCCTTCAGGGGCTATGAGAACGCTCCCCGCGTTTGCCTCCAGGCCCACATGGACATGGTCTGCGAGAAGAATGGCGATAAGGATTTTGATTTCTTGACCCAGCCCATTGAAGCTTTTGTTGAAGACGGTTGGCTCATTGGTGATGGCACCACCCTGGGTGCCGACGATGGTATTGGTGTGGCTGCTGCCTTGGCCATCCTCGACGATGCCACCATCCAGCACGGTCCCCTGGAATGTCTCTTTACTGTTGATGAGGAAACCGGCCTCACCGGTGCCGCCAATCTCCATACCGACTGGCTGCAGAGCGAAATCCTCCTCAACTTCGATGACGAAGATGAAGGCGAATACTGCATTGGCTGCGCAGGCGGTATCGACACCACCGTGGCCATTCCTTACACCACTCGCCCCGTTCCCGATGGCGAAGCTGCTTTCCGTGTGAAAGTGTCTGGCCTTCAGGGCGGTCATAGCGGCGACGATATCAACCGTGGCCGCGGCTGTG
Organism: Bacteroidales bacterium; assembly: GCA_045597945.1. Classification (GTDB taxonomy): domain Bacteria; phylum Bacteroidota; class Bacteroidia; order Bacteroidales; family P3; genus Colimorpha. The sequence continues at coordinate 3,601 of JAZLLD010000048.1, read as the reverse complement.
CCAACCAGATGCTCACTCGCATCCTGTGGCAGGCTACCGACGAATGCAAGATCGGCCTGGCCAAAATCGATGGTGGCAACCTCCGCAACGCCATTGCTCGCGAAGCATGGGCCGACATCGTGGTTCTCAAAGAAATGGCCGACCAGTTCTGCCAGCTTGTCAACAAGATGGGCGATGAAATCAAGTTTGAATACCGCAGCACCGAGCCCGGCCTCACTGTCGAGGTAATCGCTATCGATCAGCCTGCCTGCCTCATCGACCGCCAGACTCAGTACAATCTTCTCAACTCCCTCTATGCATGCGCACACGGTGTGCTCAGCATGAGCCGCGAGATTGAGAATTTCGTTGAGACCTCCACCAACTTGGCTTCCATCAAGATGGATGCCACACATATCCATATTGCCACCTCCCAGCGTAGCTCTGTTGAAAGCTCCAAGCATGACGCTGCCCGCAAGATCGAGGCCACTTTCCGTATGATTGGTGCCGAGGTTAAGCATGGCGATGGCTACCCCGGTTGGACTCCCAACCCCACCAGCCGTGTGCTCCAGGTAGGTGTCGACACCTATAAGCGCATGTATGGCAAAGAGCCTATTGTCCGTGCAATCCATGCAGGTCTTGAGTGCGGTCTCATTGGCGAGAAATATCCCAAGATGGATATGATCAGCTACGGTCCCACTCTGCGCGGTGTGCATGCCCCCGGCGAGAAGATTGAAATTAAGACTGTTGAAATGTTCTGGAATCAAACTCTTGAAATCCTTAAGAATCTTAAATAGTTTGCCATGATTGGAATTCTGGGAAGTGGCTCCATGGCCACAGCCATACTGAAACTTATTATGGAACAGCCCGGCGCTGAAGTGTGCTGGTATGTGCGCGAACCTGAAATCAGAGAAACCCTTGAGAAGCGTGGCCGCAACATGCGCTACCTCGGCGAAGTCTGCTTTGACATGAGCCGCATCAAGGTGGTTGACAACCCCCAGGCCGTTGTCGAACAGTGCCAGGATGTATATCTTGTCATCCCCACGGCCTATCTCCACGGTGCTTTGCAAGAAGTCAAAGTGGAATCGTTGCGCAAGTGCAACCTCATCTCGGCCATCAAAGGATTTATCCCTCAGGTGGATGAAGTGGTCACCGACTACCTGCAGCATACCTACCAGATCCCTGTCGACCAACTCTGCGTCATCAGCGGACCTACCCATGCCGAAGAAATTGCCCGCGAGAAACTCACCTTCCTCACCGCCGCCTCGCCCAACCGCGAGCTGGCCGAGAAAGTCCGCCAGCAGTTGCGCTGCCGCTATCTCAACATGACTGTTATGGACGACATGCGCGGCATCCAGTTCGCCTCGGCACTCAAGAACGTCTATGCCGTGGCTGCCGGTTTCTGCAAAGGCATGGGTGGCGGCGACAATATCATGGCCGTCCTCGTCAGCCTTTCCTCTGCCGAGATGCAGCTCTTCTACCACCTCATGCAGCCCGAGCGCGACCTCAAACTCACCACCGAGCTGCTGCCGCCTTTCCTGGGCGACCTGCTCGTTACTTGCTATTCTCAGTTCAGCCGCAACCGCACTTTCGGCACCATGATTGGCCGTGGCTATAGTGTGAAAAGCGCTCAGCTAGAGATGAATATGGTGGCCGAAGGCTACTATGCCGTCAAGAGTCTCGAAACCATCCGCAAGCGCCTCAATGTCGAAATGCCTATTGCCCAGGCCGTCTACATGGTCCTCTATGAGGGTGCCAAACCCGACGTAATCCTGCGTGCATGGCAAATCTACAAAGGCGAGTAGCGCGTTTCGCAACCGGTGATTTACAAAGTATTAACACTCAACAAAAACAAGAAATGACACCTTTAGTAAGTATCATAATGGGCTCCACCTCCGACCTTCCCGTCATGGAGAAAGCCTGCCAGTTCCTTGAGGAAATGGAAATCCCCTTTGAGGTCAATGCCCTTTCGGCTCACCGCACCCCGGCCGAAGTCTCCGACTTTGCCCGCAATGCCCATCTCCGTGGCATTCAGGTCATCATCGCTGGTGCCGGCATGGCTGCCGCCCTCCCCGGCGTCATCGCTGCCGAGTCTCCTCTGCCTGTTATCGGTGTGCCCATCAAAGGCTCTGTCCTTGAGGGACTTGACGCTACCTTCGCCATCATGCAGATGCCTCCGGGAATCCCCGTGGCAACCGTGGCCATCAATGGTGCGCAGAATGCCGCCGTCCTGGCCCTCCAGATCATGGCCGTGGGCAACCCCGAGCTTCAGCAGAAAGTCCTCGCCTACAAGCAGGGCCTCAAGAAGAAGATTGTCAAGGCCAACGAGGACCTCGCCAAGTTAGAGTACAAATTCAAGGTATAACAAACAGTTATGGATTATGATTTAAGATTTTTACAGCCGGCACTTGCCGCGCAAATCTTAAATCATAATTCGTAAATACTAAACTAATTCTATGATTACCATAGGTATCACAGGCACTTTGGGCGCTGGCAAAGGCACCATCGTGGAATATCTTCTGGAGAAGAAAGGCTTTGTCCACTACTCTGTGCGGGCTTTCATCACCGAGGAAATTAAGCGCCGTGGCCTCCCGGTCAACCGCGACAGCATGACCCTCGTAGGCAACGACCTCCGTGCCCAGCATAGCCCATCATGGATTGTCGAGCAGCTCTACGAGCAGGCCCAACAGTCTGGCAAAAACTGCATTATCGAGTCAGTCCGCACCCCCGGCGAGGTCGAGGCATTGCGCAACAAGCCCAATTTCTACCTCTTTGCCGTTGATGCCGACACCAAGGTCCGCTATGAGCGGGTGGTGTTGCGTGGCAGCGAGACCGACCACATCAGCTACGAGACTTTTGTGGCCAATGAGCAGCGCGAGATGGACAACGACGACCCCAATAAGCAGAACCTCGGCTATTGCATTGCCCATGCCGATTTCCGCTTCGACAACGGCGGCACCATTGAGCAACTCAACCAGCAGGTCGAGGAAGTCCTCAAGCAGGTCCTCTACCAGCGTCCCAGCTGGGATGAGTATTTCATGGAACTGGCCAATACCGCCTCAAAGCGAGCCACTTGCGACCGTGGTCGCAGCGGCTGCGTCATCGTCAAGGACCGCCAGCTGCTGGTCACCGGATATGTGGGCTCGCCAGCCGGCTTGCCCCATTGCGACGAGGTGGGCCACCTTTTTCGCCAGACCATTGATGCCGATGGCCACATCTCCAACCATTGCGTCCGCACGGTTCATGCCGAGCAGAACGCCATCTGCCAGGCCGCCCGCCGCGGCATTGCCCTGGACGGGGCCACCCTCTACTGCCGCATGACTCCATGCCGCACCTGCGCCATGCTCATCATCAACTGCGGAATCAAACGTGTTGTCTGCGAGCGCAAATACCACGCCGGAGCCGAGAGCGAAGAACTCTTCCGCCAGGCTGGTGTCCAGATCGAATTCTTCCACGACGAAGTCCAGCAGTACGAAAATCAATAACCCATAAGAGGCTGTCGCTCCGGCAGCCTCTTCTTTCTTCCTCCTCCAGCTTCCCCCCCACCCCCCCCCCCCCCCCTTCCCCCCCCCCCCCCCCCCCCCTGCCCCCCCTTCCCGCAACCTCCTTCGCCCCCCCCCCCCCC
>JAZLLD010000047.1:0-29979 GCA_045597945.1 Bacteroidales bacterium | reverse complement strand
GAATCACATAACACATTGATTTCGCACAAATGCGCATACTGTTGCAAAAATCCATTCTAGATTCTATATTTTGGGTTTCCATACATTCTTTGTGCACCTCCTGCAGTTCCGCCCTCCAAGCGGACCTACCCCGTAGAATCAACGGAGCTACAACGAGGTTACAGTGGGGCTACACCCTATCTGCAACCCCGCACGGTGTGCCGATTCCATTCTTGGCAGCCTCCAATAATCTCTAATGCAGGAAAGAAGTGATGCGGGTGGCCGATTTTTGGCGGCTGAAAGAGGTGAGGCGGTGGAGTAATGGTGCAATTATGAATATATTGTATACTGGTAATGAATTTGTTGCGAGTTTATAGCCTGGAATTATGAATTATTTTTTGTGTATATTAAAATTTATTCGTAATTTTGCAGTGCTTTTAGTAGTGTAAAAAGGTATGGCAATGTATGATTTTGAAACCACTGTCGTTGAGATTGAATGTAAGGTTCGTAGGTTGATTGAGGAGAATAATCGACTGCGCACGGTGGAGGCAGAATTGACAGAACGATGCCAACAGCTACAGAGGCAGATAGAAAACGATAATATAGTAATTAACAATTTAAAAGAACAACAAACAATACTAAAACTAGGGAACGCACTGACTCAGAAGGGCGATTCTGCGGAGATTAAACTTAAGATCAACCAACTGATACGCAACATAGACAAAGCATTGTTATTAATCAACAAGACAGAGAATAGTGAACGGTGAACAGCAAAACGGTGAATTGAAGGGCGGCCGCCGCCTACCACTAATCACCAACAGCTAATCGCCAATCACTCAAAGAATAGTAAGCACACCAAATGAACGAGTTACCGGCAACAGTACACATACTGGACAGACCCTACAGGCTGAAAGTCAAGCCCGAGACCGAGCAGTTTCTGCGCAAGGCCGCCGAGGTGATTGACTCCCAAGCCCGCAGCTATGGGAAGATGTATGCTTACAACGACCGCCAAGACTTGTTGGCCATGGTAGCCCTGACCCAGATAACGCAGCTCCTGGAGCTGCAAGACAAACTGCAGTTTGCCGACAATAAGCTGGCCACCAGGCTTACCGATATCAATGCACTATTGGATAAGAATGTTGACCTGTAGCATGATCCTGGGCGGGAGGCGGCGAATGGATTGCCGCACAAGGCCTGCCAGCGATGTGATACGATAAGATTTATCCTGCACGAAGCCCGAAACAGTTTGTAAACTCAACACCATTTACAAACCGAGTAAGCTCATGGGTGGGTAGGTTGTATGGCTGAGACACCCGGCACTCAAATCCTAACAGTCTAGAGTTTATCATAACTCCCGGAAGGCAGAGTGCAGGATTTTTTGACGAGAAACCCTTTGCCGCCAGCGTTAGTTCCCCTAAAAACACTCTAACACACACTATGATAGCAATTGCAATTATCATTGGCATTATCGTTGGTGCAGCCGCCGGCATACTGGTGGCCACTAAGATAATGAGCGACAAACTGTTGGCCAAGAGCCAGCAGACTCTACACAATGCCGAGGCTGCCTTGAAGGACGCTGAAGAAAAGGGCGAAGTGATTAAGAAAGAGAAGATTCTCCAGGCTAAGGAGAAGTTCTTGCAGATGAAGAGCGAGCACGACAAGCACGTGAATGAGAAGAACGCCGCCCTGCGCGAGCAGGAGAACAAGCTGAAGCAGCGCGAGAATACTTTGAACCAGAAGGTTGGCGATCTCCAGAAGAAGAGCGACGAGTTGAAGCAGGTGAGCGAGAATCTGAACAACCAGATCGAGGTGCTCCGCAAACGCCAGTCTGAGGTTGAAAAGGTTTATGCCGAGAGCATTGAGAAGCTTGAGCACATTGCCGGCATGACCGCCGATGAGGCTAAGGACCACTTGATTGAGATGATGACGGAAGAGGCTAAGTCTGAGGCCGCTACCACCATCATGGATATTGTTGAGGAGGCTAAGATCACGGCTAACGAGCAGGCCAAGAAGATTGTGGTACAGTCTATTCAGCGCACCGCCACTGAGACCGCCGTTGAGAACACTGTCAGCGTGTTCAACCTTGAGAACGAAGAGGTTAAGGGTCGCATCATCGGTCGCGAAGGCCGCAATATCCGCGCCCTCGAATCCCTCACCGGTGTGGAGGTGATCATTGACGACTCCCCCGACGCCATCATCCTCAGCGGCTTTGACCCCGTGCGCCGCGAGATTGCTCGCCTCTCACTGCATAAGCTGGTGACCGACGGCCGTATCCATCCTGCTCGCATCGAGGAGGTTGTGGCCAAGACCCGCAAGCAGATTGAACAGGAGATTGCCGAAGTGGGCAAGCGCACCTGCATCGACCTTGGTATCAACAACATGAACCATGAGCTCATGCGCATGGTGGGCCGCATGAAGTACCGTTCGTCCTACGGACAGAATCTGCTCCAGCACTCCCGCGAGGTGGCCAACCTGGCCGCCACTATGGCTTCTGAGCTGGGTCTGAATCCCAAACTGGCCAAGCGCGCAGGTCTGCTCCACGATATTGGCAAGGTGCCTGAAACCGAGCCCGAGATGCCCCATGCAATCTTTGGCATGAAGCTGGCCGAGAAGTACAAGGAGCACCCCGATGTGTGCAACGCCATCGGTTCGCACCACGATGAGACCGAGATGACTTCGCTCATCGCCCCCATCATCCAGGTTTGCGACGCCATCAGCGGCGCACGTCCTGGCGCACGCCGCGAGGTGGTAGAGGCCTACATCAACCGCTTGAAGAAGCTTGAAGATATGGCCATGACCTATCCCGGAGTGGTGAAGACTTACGCCATCCAGGCCGGCCGCGAGCTGCGCGTGATTGTTGGTGCCGAGAAGGTAAACGATGCTGAGGCCACCAAGCTGAGCTACGACCTCTCGCGCCAGATTCAGAACGAGATGACCTACCCCGGCCAGATCAAGGTCACGGTCATCCGCGAGACCCGCGCTGTGAATTACGCAAAATAAAACCAATTGGAGTTGTGAATTATGATTGACGAATTATGAGCCAGCACGGCTGCCTATAATCTTCAATCATAATTCATAACTCATAATACTAAAGCCTATGTTGCTCGAATTCATCAATTGGCATGTCGACCCGGTGATCTTTCACCTCGGTTCATTCGGACTGCGATACTATTCTTTCGGCTTCCTTTTCGCATTCATCTTTGGCTACATTATTCTTAATAAGATGTTCGCGCGAGAGAAAGTGGAGACGAAATATCTCGACTCTTTGGTCATTTGGATGTTCCTTGCGGTGCTGATTGGTGCTCGTCTGGGCCACTGCCTCTTCTATGAGCCCGGATACTACCTCACCGCCGACCACTGGCCCGAGATTGTGCTTCCCTTCAACCTCGCCACAGGGCAGTTCACCGGCTATGAGGGATTGGCTAGCCACGGTGCCGCCATCGCCATTCTTGTTGCCATCTGGTTCTACTGCCGCAAATTCAAGGTCAATGGCTGGTGGCTGCTGGACCGACTGGTTATCATTGTGGCTTTGGCAGGCTGCTTCATCCGCTTGGGCAATCTCTTCAACTCTGAGATTTATGGCGTTGAGACCTCACTGCCTTGGGGCTTTGTCTTTGAGCTCCGCGGCGAGACCGTGCCCAAGCACCCCACCCAGCTCTATGAGTCGCTCAGCTACCTGATTATCTTCCTCGTGTGCCTCTGGGTGTACCGCAAGAAGGAAGGCAAGCTGCACAACGGCCGACTTTTCGGCTATTGGCTCATTGCCCTCTTCGGCATGAGATTCCTTATCGAATTTGTAAAAGAAGAGCAAGTAGCCTTTGAACAAGGCATGACCCTGGACATGGGCCAGTGGCTCAGCGTTCCCTTTATCCTGGGCGGCGTTGTGCTCATCATCCTTTCCCATAAGGGAATTCTCAAAGAAGGGATTTTTTGCAAAAACAATAATTAGCAATTTGCGATGAGTGAACCGCCACTCACCACAAAACAGTTATCACAGATTATTCAAAAACACACATACAATGAAAAAGCTTATCTTAGTTCGCCACGGCGAAAGTGAATGGAATAAAATGAATCTTTTTACCGGTTGGACTGATGTCGACCTCACTCCTTTTGGCCAGTGCGAGGCTTACATGGCCGGCCGCCTGCTGAAAGACGAAGGCTTCTGCCCCACCCAGTGCTACACCTCTTTCCTGAAACGTGCCGTCAAGACCCTCAACCAGATTCTTGATGCCATGAACATGGACTACCTGCCCGTGGAAAAGAGCTGGCGCCTCAACGAGAAGAGCTATGGTGCCCTGCAGGGTGCCAACAAGGCCGAGACCAAGAAGAAATACGGCGAAGAGAAACTCATGCAGTGGCGCCGCAGCTTCGATGTTCAGCCTCCCGCACTTGAGGCCGACGATCCCCGCAACCCCATCAACGATCCCCGCTACGCCGGTGTCGACCCCAAAGATCTGCCCGCTACCGAGGCACTCTGCGACACTATCGACCGTCTGATGCCCTACTACAACGGCACCATTCTGAAAGCTTTTGAGACCAACGACGAGGTGCTCGTAGTGGCTCACGGCAACAGCCTTCGCGGCATCGTGAAGACCCTCAAGGGCATGAGCAACGAGGAGATTATTGGCTTCAATATTCCTACCGCAGTACCCTATATTTTTGAATTCGACGACCAGATGAAGCTCCAAAAAGACTACTTCTTGGGCAATCAGGAGGAAATTCAGCGCAAAATTGATGGCGTTAAGAATCAGGCAAATAGAAAATAATTTTTAGCTGATTTGTGCAAAAAATGAATTTTTTTTTGTTTAATCCAAAAAAAGTTCGTAATTTTGCACTCGATTTCGCAGAAAGGAAACAGCGGTTTTCGAGTAGAAATCGAACAGCTACGGAGAGGTGGGTGAGTGGCTGAAACCAACAGTTTGCTAAACTGTCGTACTCGATTAGGGTACCGGGGGTTCGAATCCCCCCTTCTCCGCCAAGAAGAGAAAGACGTCCACCGAGGCGTCTTTTTTCTTGCAAAAGGAAAGGCACAACGCACCGGATATAGCGTAGGCCGGTTTTCGCGCCTGCTTTGGGAGCAGGAGATCCCCAGTTCGAATCTGGGTGTCCCGACAAGATGGTCGAAGGGGGCTTCCAACCCGGAGATCATTTTAAAAAGGTTTTTGGTAAAAACCAAGACCTTTTAAAAAAGGTTCCGTAGCTCAGCTGGATAGAGCAACTGCCTTCTAAGCAGTAGGTCCTGCGTTCGAATCGCAGCGGAATCACCAAAAAGCTTCCCGTAAACCCTTTGAGATTTATTCTTGAAGGGTTTTTGTTTTATTCAGTGATCAGTGATTGGTGAACTGTGATTAGTGAGGGATGTTTTAGAAAAATACCAACTTCCCACCATAGCCCAACAGCCCTGTGGGGGATGTCGGCACATTGCGCTTGAGCACAAAGTGCTGCACCACTTTGTCGTCTTTCAGCGTATGCACATAGTTGTTCAGTGTGGTGGTAATGGTGATCCGAATGGTGTTGTCGCCAAGGTGGAGCAGATTCTTCCCCAGCGCATATTTCCGATGGCCGAACCACTGGGTGCCGAGGTCGGTGCCGTTCACATTCACCTGGCTGATATCATGCATAGGCCCTAGGTCTAGGAATTCAAGTCCCATGTGGGCAGCATCAAGTTGCAAATGTGCCGTGTAGGTAATCGTGCCGGAGAAATCCTTGAACCGAGTCTCACGCAATTCCTGCAACCGAGTCAACACCGTGTCGCTCTCCCAACCCTCGATTGCATGGTGCAGATGAACATTCCACACAAGCTCTGGGGCGTACTGGTCAGCACCTTCATCATAATCCGGATACCAGCGTGGAGCTTCCTTGATTTGTTGCGGCGTAGATGGCCTGAAAATAATCAACATGCTCTCGGCAGGACCCAGATAAAAATACTCAGGGCTGCCATTGCTCAACTCCATCAGCCTTTCCTGCCCGGTGTTGCAGTCATAGACCCAGGCACTGCGTCCCCGCCAGACCTCTTGGGGGAAAGTAATCTGCCCCAAATATGCGGAGTCAAGACTTGCGTTGACCAGCAGGTACATATCCTCGCCATCATCAGTGAGGTAGTGGTTCTGCAGCAAATAGCGGCTAGGATGGTGGATAGACAGGGCGTGGGGCAAATCCAATCTTTGCTGCAATTTGGAGTACCATTCTAGATAGTGATTATCTTGAGGCAACGCCAGCCCGAGTATTCCACATACTATCTCGCCTTCCTTCATCTCGAGAAGCACTTTGTATTTCTCTTCCATGCCTTGGGCCAGCATGCGGCGAGTGATGAGGTCGCAGTTGCCACCGTTCTTGTGGATTGCCTCCCACAGCAGCTGCACCTGCTGATGTATGCTCCCCTTGGGATAATTGGGGAAAGGCTCGGTCTGCACACCGTAGTCGGCCCAGAGGTCCTCTATCGGCACCACAATGGCTATGTCGGTCTGCATCACGGCATGCTGTAGCTTGTGGCTCATGCGGGCACGGTATTCATTCAGCAGATGGAAGTAGGGCCACCACGAATTCTGCTCATTGTAATAGCTGCCATACTGCACCCAGCCAGGGAAGCCGGCCTCGGGAGGATTGTAGTTGAAGCCATGCCAAACCGAATGGGTGACGCCGCTGAAGGCACTCATATCGCTGCCCAACTTCAGCAATTCCAGATTGGTTTCAAAAAGGCGGTAAGTGTTGGTCATCTCCTCGGCACTGACAATGCGCTTGCCGGTCTGATGGGCTGCCGAAGACACATATTTATTGATCATCGTATAGGCACGGCCGCGGCGATAATCCTCGTCGCCCATCTCCTCACCTATGCGGTGGCGCAGATAGTTGGTTGTCCAACTCTCCCCCTCGGGTATATCATAGTCCAGCGAACTTTCCAAAGGGAAGAAACCGCGGCCGTAGGCCTGGGCGCGGGACTTCACCCCCTGGCGACGACACCAGTCGAGGAAAGTCTGCGTGTATCTCTCATCCAGCAGCTCAGCCTTTGTCAGCTCAAAATCGTAGCGCACCTGGCGCACCTTTTTTTTGAACTCTGGCGACTGCTCGGCACCATATTCATATTTCTCCACATTACCCAGCCGGCCGACCTTGAACATAGTGAACGGTAGCCAGGGCATCAAGTCATAGCCCCTTCTCCTACAGAACTCCTGGGCAAAATCGTCGGTCCAATTGGCACCCTCCAACTCCATACTGTCCACAAAATAAGCCCGCAGCCAATTGCGCATAGGTCCAAACCGGCCCTCCAAGGTGGTCGACATCCATTCCAGATATTGCTGCACGGCCTCGCGGTTCATGTGGTCCAGCATAGGACCGCTGGCTCCGGGCGCACCATTAATCACGCTGGCAAATGAGCGGCAGCGCACCAAGGCATACAACATTCCATCCCGAGGCACAACAAACTCATCCTTTCCCAAAGCCAAATCCTCCACCTCGGCCAAACTGCGGATAGTCAACGGCGTGAGTTTCAGCGATACCAGCTCAAACGTGCGGTCAGCATTCTTCTCAGTCACCTGTGGGTCTACGGTCGCAAAGATACTGTCAACCAGCACTTTGTCGCCAGCCTTCACCTCCTTGGCGTATGTCAGCATCACCTGCGCCCGCTGTTCCATAGGCAAAGTCTCCTTGCCGAAAGGCCAGCCGCTGCCCACCAGCAGGTCGCAGCCCATACCCAAAGACTTAGCCTCACGCAGCGTCACCTCCAGCGCATCCAACCACTCATCACTCAGCCACACTAAAGACTTGATACCCAGCGAGTCGCATCGCTTGGCAGGAAACTCTATGGGGTTAATCTCCACCCCGCCGATGCCGGCATCATGCAGCACCCTCAGTTCCCGCTTCAGCTCGGTGGTGTCCACCTTGTCGCCATTCCACCACCAGCGCACCCACGGCCTTGCGTTGTCAAACTCTTGGGCAGAGACAGTTGTGGCGGCGAAGAATAGGCAAAGGAGGAAAAACTTTCTCATAATCAACCAAACCACTAATCATCATTCATAACTTTCCAGTAGCCGCCCTTGTCGGCACCAACCCTGCACACCTTGCCTTCCTCACGCAGCCGCCTCAACGCCTTCTTCACGCCGCTCTCCGACAGGCCTGTAATCTCCTGCAACTCCTTAATAGTAATCCTTGGATTGCTGCGGATGGCCTCCAAGATTTTCTGGTTACTTTTCTGGTTACTTTTCTGGTTGCTTTTCTGGTTACTTTTCTGGTCTCCTAAGGTGGGGGCAGCATTCAATGATGTCTCATACTCATCAATCATCCGAGCCAGATTCTGAGCATGCTGGTCAAACATAAATTGACGAAAAGGTTGTAGGCTCTCTTTTTCTCTAGCATCCTCTAGGGCCTGGATATAGTCGGCCTTGGAATCCTTGTCAATCTTTGAGAGCACCAGACCGAACTCAAATTGAATATAGTTCATCAGCAATCGTGCCATGCGGCCATTCCCATCAGCCCAAGGGTGAATCGTTACTAGGTGATAGTGTGCGTCAAAACTGAGTTGATAGATGGCTTCCATGTCATTAGGATCTATAGCATGCCTTGCCTTGTTCATCACTCGACAAAGTTCCTCTAAGTATTGGGGTACTTTGTTGTAGCTCAAGTAAGATCGGCCGCCAAAGCCCGCACTCACATTCAACAGTCTTAGTTCACCTTTTGCCACAGAGAAATTGCCCAAAGCCGTAGAATACTCAGCACCAGTATGCTGCATCACCAGCGACGATAAATGGCATAGCATTTCCACCGAAATATCATCATGTCTCTTAGCCATAGTCATCGCTTCTGCGTATGCCGCACGCAAGTCAACGTTCATCAATTGCTCCATCATGCTTTTGCCGTGAACACTTATCCCCTCATCAAAAAGCAGCCTATTCTCAATTTCAGTAATTGTAGATCCCTCAATAGCAGTCGAATGAGTAATAATGGAATACAGATAGAACTTATCATAGTCTATCTGCTGGTCGATTCCCAACGACTTGAATCGTTTCATCAATTCCGCCAGATTGTGTCGCATAATTACCACCTTTAATAATTGCAATATAAACACATAACGAAGTTCCTCAGCTTTTATTGCATATCACATTGCTTTTGTTTGGAATAGGAGCAAATTTGTAGATTGAAAACATAGTGAAATAGCAAGTACTGGACTGAGCATATTCAAGTCATGCCGTGCCACAACAACGCCAGCGCAGCTAATCCGACTCAATGGCTAGCGGTCTTAATATCCGTGATGACGGATTTTTTAGAAAATAACGCATAAAAATAGACTAAAAAAGCTAAAAAAGCAATGCAAAATAAACAAAATGTAACTATAACTTTACAAAAAGTAATATTTTTCTTCCAACATGCATATTGTTGAATTATATCATATTAAGGTATTTTAAATGCACATTATATGCGACAAAATGTAAAATAAACTTGCCATTTTGATTTTTATTCGTATCTTTGCATCGAAATTTAAAACTCAACTGATTATGAAACAAACTAAATTATTGTTGCCCTACCGTTGCAAGAAGTTCGGTATTGCGTCGCTCGCATTGGGCTTGGTTATGCTGGTTGCCTCGGCCACCGCAAAAGTAGAATTCAGTTATAATTCCATTCGAGGAACCTTCGGGCTGGAGAAACTTGAACCCGTGACTAACAATTTTTCGGAATGGGATGCCAACTCGGATCTGAGCTACACCTTGGCATGCATTCTGATAATTGTAGGTGCAGTGCTCACCGGATTCTCGGAGTGCCGCAACGAGGACGAGTTCACTGGGAAAATGCGCCTAGACGCGCTCATCCTGTCGTTCTATCTCCATGCAGGTGTCCTCCTGTTGGCCTACCTGCTAACGTGGCGCATTACATTCATGTGTGTGGCTCTGTTCGATACCATGGCTGCGTTGTTGTTCTATGTGGCCGTGTTCCATATCAAATTGTTTGTTGAAAAGAAAAAAATGAGAAATGAAGAATAGCATCAAAGTACAACGTGCGATACTAAATATCACACAAGAAGAACTGGCCAAACGTGTGGGCGTAACGCGCCAAGCCGTGAATGCCATCGAACTCGGAAAGTATTGTCCGTCAACTGTATTGGCTCTGAAAATGGCCAAAGTTTTCGACAAGAAAGTAGAAGACATATTCACCCTTGAGGCCGACGACTAACATAGTTGGAAAATAAAATGAATTACTTATGCAGTAGCAGGCCTATTCGATAAGTTCAGCCATCTGCATAAAACGCCGAGGGGAGCGCAATGCGCTCCCCACGACCATTTTTTGATGATTAATGCGGATTGGAAACCCTTATAGTACAATGAGTCAGATTTCAAAATCCGACCCAACGAATAGTGGTCAGAACATCCGTGGGGACGGAATAAAGATAAGCTATCGGGACATCCTCGAAGACAAATCTATGCACTCATCACAACTAGCTATTGCAATAAATTTATTTCATTAATCAATAAGTCTTGTTTTTTAGGATCTATCTCGAAATCGTAAACATGTTTCAAAGGTGAAACCCTAATGTCTGATATTTTTTTAGTCTTAAATAATTCCACAAATTCTGTTGGAATTGTAAACGAAGTTTCAAAATAATAACCATCCCCGTATTTTGTTCCACTAACACCGGTATAATTGGGATAGAGTTGCACGCTAACCCCTCCCTCAAATAAGAACATAACATAACTGTTATCATCATATTTTTCAATTGATGGGAGCAAAATTCTTACGTGCAATGCATATGTTTCAGAACTATCAGAAGACACTTTCTTGGTAGACACCTCGAATCTATGGCTCGGATTTAGAGCCATAGCATGCCTATACATAATCTCATAAGATGTTTGCATGATTTTTGCCCCAGTAAATTTATCAGTCTCGTTTATTTTCAACTTCTGGGCTTGACCCAAAAGCAAAACTGACATGAAAGATGTTAGAAATAACCATTTCTTCATCTAAACCTCCCTAATTTGTGTCGGGCGCAACTTTTTGTTTCCAACCTGGCTCTAGGGTTGGGGATACAAAAAAGAAAGTGGAGCCATCCATTACTAACCATATCTCAATCAGTAGGGCTGGTCTCCCAAAAACATAAAATAAGGTCAAGATGAAAAGCCCCACATGGATGTATCGTAAGCATATACGAATACAAACCAAGGGAGCACATCAATTGACTTTATTCCCATGTTTTTTTGTAAAATGACCAGTTTTACTGATTAGGAATAAAGCGTATAATGCGCTTTCTCAATTAATTGCGACGCCAAATCTCGCTGGCATCCTAACTGCAAATATACACATTAATTTTGAATCCGCAAAACATTTTTGCGAGAGCCATTGCGCTGTTTCCTCCACCTGCAGCACAACCCTAACTCCGCCCTAAGCCCGTTCCTTATCCTATATTTATACCTTATTTATACTATATTTATCCTATATATAATAGAATAACTAAGGTATAAATATAGTATAACTAAGGTAAAACTGGCGAAGGTGCGGTGGGGCTTGAGGTGGGTTGAGGGAACTTCCGAGGGGCTGGATTGGCAGGTATTGGATTGGGTTTGGGGAAAAAATTTGCGTAATTGAGAAATAATGTGTATCTTTGCAAACTGAATTTTGGTGCGAAGCGGCTTGACTAAGCTCTCCGCCAAACATCTAACATTAAAGAGTCTACCTCAAATATTATTGCTATGGAATACGCCGAAAGACACCTCACCGAACAGGACCGAACAAAGTTGAAGGCAGAGCGCCGGAAAGGCTACATTGTGGGGTTCTGCACCTCATTAGTGGTTTTGGCGATTACTGGCATCTGCTATGTGTTTGAGGTTCAGCCGATGGCGGTTTATTGCCTGAGTGGCTTTGCCGTGCTGGCAGGGTTGGCCGTGGGTATGCTGGTGAATCGTCAGGTGAATGCCGACTTGCGGTATGGGCGCAAGCATGTGTATGTGAAAGAGATTAAGGGAATTAAGAGTCTGAAGGCTGAGTACGGCAAATGGACGCTGGCTTTGCCCTGGAAGGGGTCATACCACATGGATGGCCATTACTTGACAGCCGGCAACCTGGACTATCCGATAACCGATGCCGAGCGCGAGGCTCTGGAAGGGCAGACCCACTGCGAATTGCACTATGCCCCACGCAGTTTTGTGCTGCTGGGCGTGCGGTCGAGTGTAGAGTGTAGAATGTAGAGTGGGGCAGCAGCCAGTTAAAGTCAACGTTAAAGTTAACGTTAATAGAAATAAACAACATTATGAATAAATATATCCTTAGTATTGCAGCCCTGGCGCTGGCCGGGCTGATGGCGCAGGGGCAGAAGGCAATGGTGCCTAGGCCTAAGACCAACAACCAGTATGTGAACGTGTTCATCGGCACCAACGGCATGGGTCACACCTTTCCCGGAGCCACATACCCCTATGGCAGCGTGCAGCTGAGCCCCGACACCGACACTATCCCACACAATGTCAATGGTATATATCAGCCTCGCGCCTACGACTATTGCGCCGGCTATCAGTACAAGGACAACTCCATAGTGGGTTTCAGCCACACCCATTTCAGCGGCACCGGCCACAGCGACCTGGGCGATATACTAGTTATGCCCTACACCGGCACCACCAAGCTGACCCCAGGCACCAAAGAAAACCCCGACGGCGGCTCCCGCCAGCGTTACAGCCATGGCACCGAGGTGGCTAGACCGGGCTACTACAGCGTGACCCTGGCCGACGACAACATTGAGTGCGAGCTGACCGCCACCGAGCACTGCGGCGTGCACCGCTACACCTATCCCCGCGGCGCTGCCCAAAAGATAGTGCTGGACCTCAGCCACGGCATCTACAACTACGACGGCAAGACCCTCTGGGCGCAATGCAATGTGCTGCCATACGGCATCATCACCGGCTACCGCATCACCAACGGCTGGAGCCGCACGAACTATACCTATTTTGCCATCAAGGCCAACAAGAATCCCCAGCACTATGGTTGCAAAGACATGGCCAGGCGCGACTACAACGGTTTCTGGGGCAAGTTCGACACCGAGCACGATTTTCCGGAAATGGGCGGCCGCAAGCTGGTGTGCTGGTTTGATTTTGGCAACAATGCCAACAACCCGCTGGAGCTGGTAGTGGCCCTGTCGGCTACCAGCATGGAGGATGCCCTGGACAATCTGGAACACGACATGAAGCTCTATGCCCGCGACTGCGGCACCAACTATTTCGACTGCATGTTGCAGCACAACGAGTTGGCCTGGACCCAACGCCTGGCAAACTTCGAGGTGCAGGGCTCTGACGACCAGAAGGCCATGCTTTTCACCTCGCTCTACCACACGCTGATCAACCCCTCGCTCTACGCTAATGCCGACGGCACCTACCGCGGCATAGACCAAAATGTGCACCGCAGCCGCCGAACCAACTACACGGTGTTCTCAGTCTGGGACACCTACCGTGCCTTCCACCCCCTGATCACTCTGCTCGACACCACGATGGCCAACGATATCGTGGCCAGCTTTTACAGCCATTACACCCAAAGCCCACACCACATGCTGCCCGTGTGGAGTCATAACGGCAGCGAGAACTGGTGCATGATTGGTTATCACGGCGTTAGCGTGGTGGCCGACGCCCTGAGCAAAGGCATCAACGGCGGCATAAACAGCAAGCAGCTGATGCAGGCCATGGACAGCTCGGCCAACTGCGGGTACTTCGGCACCACCGACCTCTACAAGCATTATGGCTTTGCCCCCGTGGACCTGAACCGCACCGGCACCAGCACCACCCTGGAGAACGCCTTTGAGGACTGGTGCATCTATTATACCATGCTGTGCGACAAGAATGTGGACGACTGCTGCCACCAAGGCCATGCCGAGGACACTGAACGCAAAGCGCAGCTGGACAGTTGGCGCAAGCGCGCCCTGAGCTACCGCAACGTGTTCGACACCACCATGGGTTTTGCCCGCGCACGCTACTCCGACGGCAGTTGGAAGCAGCCCTACAGCCTGCTGTCTACCAGCGAACTAGGCTTGGTAGAGGGCAATGCCTGGAACTATAGCTTCTATGTGCCGCACGATGTGAACGGCCTCATGAAACTGATGGGCGGCGAGAAGAAATTTGTTGCCCGGCTGGACACCCTCTTCACCATGCATGTGCCCGACGCCTTCTTTGCCGAGACCGAGGATGTGACCCGCGAGGGCATGCTGGGCGGCTATGTGCAGGGCAATGAGCCGAGCCACCATATACCTTATTTATATATGTGGACCAACCAGCCGTGGAAGACCCAGTACTGGGTGCGCGAGATTATGAACAAGATGTATCGCAACCACATGGACGGCCTCTGCGGCAACGACGACTGCGGCCAGATGTCGGCCTGGTACATCTTCTCGGCCATGGGCTTCTACCCCGTGTGCCCCGGCAGCGGCCAATATGTGATCGGAACCCCCTACATGCCCAATATGAAAGTAACCCTGGCCAATGGCAAAGTGCTGGAAATCAAAGCACCGAAAGTCAGCGACAAGAACCGCTATATCCAGTCCATCCGCTGGAACGGCAAACCCTACAGCCAGTGCTACCTGACCCACCAGATGCTGATGGAGGGCGGCACACTGGAGTTTGAGATGGCATCACGCCCCAACAAGAAACTCTTCCAGGGCAAGGCCGCAAAGCCCTACTCGCTGACTAAAAGATAGTTCAATCACCCAAGGAGCGCCGGCCTGACGGAAGATTATTTTGATGGCCGCACAATATCAACGTGTGGTCTGCGTTACTTGTTTTATTTTAATGGTTTGATAAAATGCAGTTGTTGTTTGACTACCCCTGGTATTTCTTGTTGCTCTGCCTTTTGGCCGGAGGCATCTATAGTGCCGCCCTCTATTGGCGCAGCCGCACCAAAGGCGAATCGCTGCCCCGCTGGGTGCGCATAGCCCTGCCGGCACTGCGGTTTGCGGCGGTGACCCTCATAGCCCTGCTACTGATGGGACCTATGGTGAGACGCTCGGTGCGGGAGGACGAAAAACCGCTGGTGGTGCTGTCGCAAGATGTGTCGGAATCGGTGAAACCGGCTGAAAGACTGCTGCTATCGGCCGATCTGAAGGATTTGCAGAAGAAATATGAGGTGGTGGTGGATTCCTTTGGTGGGAAGACCACCGACATTTCCGCCCACCTGCAAGACCTGGCCGACCGCTATGCGGGGCGCAACCTGGGCGCCGTGGTGCTGGCCACCGACGGCATCTACAACCAGGGGCAGAACCCTACCACACTCTCCCCTACCCTGGCGGCACCTATCTACACTGTGGCCTTAGGCGATACAACACATTACCGCGACGCCATGGTGCTGAATGTGAGATACAACCATGTGGCCTACCTGGGCAACCAGTTCCCGCTGGAAGTGACGGTGCAGGCTAACGAGATGGCCGGCGAGCGTGCCACCCTGTCTGTCAGCCGCGGCGGACAGCGGCTCTACAGCAAACAGCTGGTGTACGACAGCCAGCGATTCAGCGCCACCGAGAGCCTGGTGCTGGAAGCCGACAAGGCAGGCATGCAGTCTTATACCATCAGCATAAGTCCTTGCCAAGGCGAGGCTTCGGAGCGCAACAACATGCGCACCATAGCCATCGAGGTGCTGGACGGCCACCAGAAAGTGGGCATCCTAGCCCCGGCCTCGCACCCCGACATCAGCGCCCTGCGCCAGTCGATTGAGCGAAATCCGAACTACGAAGCCGTGGTGATGGTGGAGAAGGCCGACATGGCCAAGGTGAAGGAGTGCAGTCTGCTGATTTTGCACAACTTGCCTAACACCAAGATGAACATCAACTGGGCTGAGCTGAGGCAGATGCCCACTATTTATATCATCGGTACGCAGACCGACATTGGGCGTTTTAACGCACTGCACAGTGGCTTGGAGATTGTGGCCAAAGCCAGGAAGATGGACGAGGTGACGGCTTCGCACAACAACGCTTTCAGCCTCTTTGCCTTGGACGACGAGGTGTGCCAAAGGCTGGAGCAGATGCCTCCCCTGGCAGCGCCTTTCGGCAACTACCGCAGCTCGGCCGACCTGCAGTCGCTGTTTCTTGCCCGCATCGGCAACATAGCCAGCGACCGCCCACTGATAGCCTTCTGCCAGCAGGAGGGCGTGCGCCGTGCCTTTGTGGTGGGCGAAGGGTTGTGGCGCTGGCGTCTGCAGGACTATCTGATGACCGACAGCCATGCCGATTTCGACCAGCTGGTGGAGAAGATGGTGGTCTACACCTCGCTGCAGGCCAACAAAGACCGCCTGCATGTGAGCTACGAACATATCTACCAAGAGAGTGAGCCCGTGGTGCTTGGAGCCGAGTTCTACAACGACAATTTCGAACCTACGAATGCTCCGGACGTGAAGATTGAAGTAACTGGGATTGATGGCGATATGAAGGCCTCGCCCTCCCCAAAGACCTACGATTTCAACCGCACTGGCACTGGCTATTCGCTGAACCTAGGCGCCTTGGAGGCAGGAGAATACCGCTTTACGGCAACCACCACCTGGAACGGTAAGAGTTTCAGCGCCAAAGGCAGTTTCGCCGTGGAGCGAATCGATTTGGAGCAGATGAACCTGGTGGCCGACCACACACTGCTGAACACTCTGGCCCAGACCACAGGCGGCAAGATGATCAACCCCGAGGAGATAGGCCAACTGGCTGAGCTACTGGAAGCCCGCACAGATTTGAAACCAGTGATTTACAGTCATACGCGCTACACCGAACTGCTGAACTTGCCATGGATCTTCATCCTGCTTGTGCTGCTGCTCGGCGCAGAATGGGCGGTAAGAAAATACTTTTTGAATTAAGAATTAACAATTGATAATTAATAGTTATTGGCCAAACACACTGCGGCAGCTAGTTAAAGTTAAAGTCAAAGTCAATCATGAATTTGTTGAAATCTCGGTTTGTGAAGGATAGCGGCACACTGCTCTCGGGCAATGTGGTGGCACAAGGGGTGGCCTTTGCGGCCTACCTGGTGCTGAGCCGACTGTTCACCCCCGAGGATTTCGGCCTATACAATATATTTTATAGCTACATCGAGGTGCTGATTATCCTCTCCACCTGCAAATATGAACTGGCCATCGTGCGGTCGGACAGCGACAACGAGGCCGGACAGCTGGCACAGCTTACATTGAGGATGAACGCGCTGGTTTCCATAGCACTGCTAAGCATCGCCCTGGTGCTGGCACTGCTGAAGGTGGACATTATCCCGCTGCCTCCGGTGCTGATATTATTGATTCCCTTCATGGTGTTCTTCTGCGGCACCACAAGGGTGTACACTTTTCTGCTGAACCGCTACCGCCATTTCCGCCCCATAGCCACCAGCGAGGTGGTAACATCGGTTGGCGGGGTGGCCATGAAGATCGGTCTGGGACTGCTTGGCGGCACAGTGCGGATGATGCACTGGCTGGGACTGCCCTTGGGAACCATTCTGGGCAAGGTGGCAGGCAATGCCTACCTGCGCTATCAGGTCAGGCATAAGCAGTTACCCCTCCCCCGACATATCGGCAACCCCAAGGCCTTGGCCAATAAACATCGCAACTTTCCTCTCTTTGTCATGCCCAAAGAGTTTGTGAGCAGCTTCTCGGCCAACCT
The DNA here is from genome assembly GCA_045597945.1 of Bacteroidales bacterium. GTDB lineage: Bacteria > Bacteroidota > Bacteroidia > Bacteroidales > P3 > Colimorpha. The sequence continues at coordinate 12,428 of JAZLLD010000047.1, read as the reverse complement.
GCCTTTTGTGTGGCTGAGTGTCTATTTCGACAATGCCCTGATAGGCCTTTTCTCTCTGGCACTCACCTTCACCATGCGCCCCCTGGGCATACTGGCCGGAGGATTTGAGAAGGTGTTCTATTCCTCCACTGTGGAGCGGGTGCGCAACCGCCAGCCTATCGGCCGCGATATCCGCCGTTTTGTGCTGGGGCTGAATGCTTTGGTAATACCGGCCGCGGTGGTGGCATTCTTCTTTTCAGAGCCTATCTTCACCTTTCTTTTCGGCCAAAAGTGGGTGGGCACGGGCTACTATGTACGCTGTATTCTGCCCTGGTTTGTGGTGCTGCTGACCACCAACTCGCTGGCCTTTGTGCCGAACGTCTTTTCCACCCAGAAGGCCGACTTCTTCTTCCAGCTGGCACAACTGGCTCTGCGCATTGCCGCGCTGTGGATGGGATGCCATGTGGGCAGTTTCCACCTGGCCGTGATGCTCTTCTGCGGCGTAAGCGCCGTGGTGCAACTGGGCCAGATGCTGTGGTATTTCTACCAAATCGGCCGTTATGAAAATAAATTAACCAATTGAAAATCATTATGAACATTCACCATATCATCGACCTCACACTGCCTGAAGTGCAAGTCTACTCGCACCTCACCGAAGCCCAACTGCGCAACCGGCTGGAACCAGACAAGGGCATATTTATCTGCGAAAGTCCCAAGGTGATACGCGTGGCACTGGATGCCGGATGCCAGCCTATGTCCATCCTCACCGAGGAGAAACACATTGAGGGACAGGCCGCTGACATCATTGACCGCTGTGGCGATATTCCGGTATACACCGGAAGCCGAGAGCTGCTGGCATCGCTCACCGGGTATGAGCTGACACGCGGAGTGCTCTGCGCCATGAGGCGACCTCAACTGCCTACGGTTGAGGAGATTTGCCGAGGGAAACACCGGGTGGTGCTGGTGGACAGCGTGGTGAACAGCACCAACACCGGAGCTATCTTCCGTGCCGCAGCCGCACTGGGAATAGACGCCGTGCTGCTGACCACGACCTGCTGCGACCCCTTGAACCGCCGCAGCGTGAGGGTGAGCATGGGAACGGTATTTCAAATTCCCTGGACCTACATCACTTCCTGGCCGCACCCCGGCATGGAGCAGTTGCATGAGCTGGGGTTCAAGACCGCAGCCATGGCCTTGACACCCAATGCAGTGAGCATCGACGACCCGCAGCTGATGGCTGAAGAAAAGCTGGCAATTGTGATGGGAACCGAAGGCGACGGACTGGCACAGAAGACGATAGCCAACTGCGACTACCAGGTGATAATTCCCATGCAGAATGGTGTCGACTCGCTGAATGTGGCGGCTGCGGCCAGCGTGGCATTCTGGCAGCTGCGGAAGCACTAGTTTTGTGGATAAATCGCGAGTCGGTCTATCGGCACTGAAGAATAGCTGAACCTAGTGTGAAACATTGCTGTTGGGCCGTTCCTCAGAGCGGGTCTTCAGCGGGTTTACTACGGGTTTTCAACGGAGGCACTATTTTGGCGGCCAATGGGCTCTTTGGCTCTGGCTACCGCGGCAATGGGTTGAGGCCGCCGAGGGCGAGTCTGCCCAAGGATTGCGACCCAGGGCTACGATGGCGGCGAGGCTATTCGGCCGGGGTTTCGGCATCTTCTACTCTTACCTCGGATATTGCCTCGGTGTTGAGGGCGCGGGTGTTGGCACGGCGGAGCTCGAAGTCGCGACCCAGGTATTTTTCGCGGACATCGGGGTCGGCAGCCATTTCCTCGGGGGTGCCGTGGTGGAGCACGCGGCCTTCGTAGAGGAGGTAGGCGCGGTCGGTGATGGAGAGGGTCTCGTGGACGTTGTGGTCGGTGATGAGGATGCCGATGTTGCGGTCTTTGAGGTGAGCTACAATATCTTGGATGTCTTGCACGGCGATGGGGTCGACACCGGCAAAGGGTTCGTCGAGGAGGAGGAATTTGGGGTCGTTGGCCAGGGCACGGGCAATCTCGGTGCGGCGGCGTTCGCCACCGGAAAGCTGGATGCCTTTGCTGCGGCGGATTTTGGCAAGACCGAATTCGTTGATGAGCGATTCGCATTTCTCGAGGCGCTGCTCGGGGGTGAGGTCGCGGCGGAATTCGAGGATGGACATGATGTTGTCTTCCACGGTCATCTGGCGGAAGACTGAGGCTTCTTGTGCCAGGTAGCCGACACCCATCTGGGCACGGCGGTAGACTGGCATTTTGGTCAGCTCTACATCGTCAAGGAATACTTTGCCGGAGTAGGGCTTGATGATGCCGACAATCATATAGAATGTGGTGGTTTTGCCTGCGCCGTTGGGGCCGAGAAGTCCCACGATTTCGCCTTGTTTCACACTGACGCTCACTTCTTTGACAACGGTGCGTGAGCGATATATCTTGACAACATTTTCGGTTCTGAGTTCCATGAGGTTATTTATTATTAATAAGTTATGAATTGTGAGTGGGGCAGCCACTCATAATTCATCATTCATATTTCTATATGATTCCTTCTCTTAGTACATCGTGCAGGTGCAGCACGCCGAGGTAGCAGCCGGCTTCGTCGACCACGATGAGCTGGGTGATGCTGTTGTTGCGCATTTGGTGAAGTGCGTTGACGGCATATTCGGTATGGAGCACTTGCTTGGGATTGTGGGTCATGATGTCGGCGGCGGTCAGCTGGTCGAACTGTGCATTGGCTTTGATCATGCGACGCAGGTCGCCGTCGGTGATGATGCCCTGGATCTGGCCGGGCTGGGCGGGGTCGACGACTACGGCACAGCCGAGGCGCTTGGACGACATTTCTAGAATGGTGTCGCGGATGCTGGTGGAGGGCGAGACTTGGGGTTTTTCGTTTTGGAGATAGAGATCGCTCACGCGCATGTACAATTGTTTTCCCAGTGCACCGCCGGGGTGGAAGCGGGCGAAGTCGCGAGCCGAGAAGTTGCGGCACTCAATCAGTGCCACGGCCAGTGCGTCGCCCATGACTAGCTGTGCGGTGGTGCTGCTGGTGGGTGCGAGGTTGTTGGGGCAGGCCTCGTGCTCGACTGTGGTGTTGAGCACGATGTCGGCCTCTTTGGCCAGGAATGAATCGAGGTTGCCCACAATGGCGATGAGTTTGTTGCCAAAATTCTTCACCAGGGGGATGAGAACTTTGATTTCGGGGGTGTTGCCGCTCTTAGAAATGCACACTACGACATCGCCGGGCTGCACCATGCCCAAGTCGCCGTGGATGGCGTCGGCGGCATGCATAAAGAGGGCGGGAGTGCCGGTGCTGTTGAGCGTGGACACAATCTTGGAAGCCACGTTTGCGCTCTTGCCGATACCCGTGATGATGACACGGCCTTGGGCCGAAAAAATGGTTTCCACGGCCTCGGAAAAGCCATTATCAACCAGTTTTTCCAGTCCCTCGATGGCTTTTTTTTCATCGGCAATCACTTGTATTGCAATGTTCTGTATCTCTTCTTTTGTCTTCAATGTATATTTTTTTTACTTGTTTCAAGAATTTTTACTAACTTTGAAGTTGCAAAATTACATCTTTTTTTTGAATTATGATAGATTTGCATACAAAGTTAAAAGAAATATTTGGTTTCTCCAACTTTAAGGGCGACCAAGAAGCCATCATCGCCAGCATCTTAGAGGGCACGGACACTTTTGTCATCATGCCCACGGGTGGTGGCAAATCGCTGTGCTACCAACTGCCCGCAATCATCTCGCCAGGCACCGCAATCGTGGTTTCGCCCTTGATTGCCCTGATGAAAAACCAGGTGGACGCGGTGCGCTACACTTCGGGGAAGGACTGTGTGGCCCACTTTCTGAACTCATCGCTGGCCAAGGCCCAGGTGAAGGAGGTGAAGGACGATCTACTGCAGGGAGGCACCAAGTTGCTTTATGTGGCACCCGAGACGCTGTCGAAAGACGACACGGTGGAGTTTCTAAAGACTATCCCTATCTCTTTCTTTGCTATTGACGAGGCACACTGTATCTCGGAGTGGGGCCATGATTTCCGCCCCGAGTACCGCCGCCTACGCGACGCCATCGACACTATCAATCCCGCCGCCCCCATCCTCACACTCACGGCTTCGGCCACGCCCAAGGTGCAGCAGGACATTATCAAGAATCTGCGCATGGAGAACGCGCGGCTGTTTGTTTCGTCATTCAACCGCCCCAATCTCTATTACGAGGTGCGCCAAAAGCCGGCCGACACTATCAGTCTGCATAAAGAGATTATCAAATTCATTAAAGAGAACGATGGCAAGAGCGGCATTATCTACTGCCTCACCCGCCGCCGGGTGGAGGAGTTGGCCGAGTTGCTGCAGCTCAACGGCATCAAGGCGCTGCCGTACCATGCCGGGCTGGACAATAAGCTCCGCGCCGAGAATCAGGACAAGTTCCTCATGGAACAAGTGGATGTCATCGTGGCCACGATTGCTTTCGGCATGGGCATCGACAAGCCCGATGTGCGCTTTGTGATCCACTATGATATTCCCAAATCGCTGGAAGGATACTATCAGGAGACAGGCCGTGCCGGCCGCGACGGTGGCGAGGGCAAGTGCCTGGCTTTTTATTCGGAACAGGACGTGGAGAAGCTCTACAAGTTTTTCTCCGACAAGAATATTACCGAGCAGGAGATGGCCAACCAGCTGGTGCAGGAGGTGGTGTCCTACGCCGAATCGTCGGTCTGCCGCCGCCTGAATCTGCTGCGCTATTTTGGCGAGGACTACAACGAGACCAACTGCGGAAACTGCGACAATTGTCTCCGCCCCAAGCCCCAGGTGGCTGCCAGGGAAGAGATGCAGTATGCCCTGGAGACTATTGCCGCTACCAAGCAGGCTTTCAAGTCGAAGGACATCGTAGATGTGATGCTGGGCAACCGCAATTCTAACACCAAGATTTATCGACACGACACGCTGGAACAATGGGGCCAGGGTGCCGACCACGACGCTTTGTTCTGGAAAGCGGTGCTGCGCAAGGCCGTCTTTGAGAAGCTGGTGGTGAAGGAGATAGAGCAGTTCGGTGTGCTCAAGCTGACTCCTGCCGGATTACGTTTTATGAAGAGCCCTTACGATATCACCGTTACCACCGACCACAACTACAGCGGCACGGGCGACGATAATGACGAGGACGGCATTGTGCCCACGGGAGCGGCTGCTTCGGCCGGCGACGAGGCCCTCTACGTCCAACTCAAAGGCCTCCTCAAATCCATCGCCCAGCGCGAGCATCTGCCCACGCACGTTATTTTCGACGACCGCTCGGTCAAGGATATGACCATACAGTATCCGTGCACCATCGACGAGCTCTCGCGGTGCTCGGGCGTAGGCATTGCCAAAGCCCAAAAGCACGGACAGCCCTTTGTGGACCTTATCAAGGTGTATGTGGAAGAGAACGAAATTCAGCGCCCGCAGGACATCGTGGTGCACACCGCCGCCAACAAGTCGGCCAACAAAGTGCATATCATCCGCGCTATCGACGCCCGCAAGTCGCTGGACGACATTGCCAATGGCAAGGGCTTGACCTTCGACGAACTCCTGTCAGAGATAGAGCGCATCATCGACTCCGGCACCAAGCTCAACCTCGACTATTATATTAATGAAAATATCGACGAGGAACACCAGGAGGTGCTGATGGACTACTGGCACGATTCTGAAAGCACCGACTTGCAGGAGGCATACGACGAATTCGACGGCGACGAAGAGTACCCCGAGCGCGACATCCGCCTCATGCGCATTAAATTCCTGGTCGACTACGGACACTAATAAATAATTGAAAATTAATAATTAAGGTAGCTTCTAAAAATTGGCACACATGAGATTTATTTAACGCGAATTACCGCAAATTGCACGTAAATCAACGTGAATTAATTTATTGTTTAATAATAATTTACGAAAATTATCGTTTAATTCACGCTTGAATATTCACTGGATATTCTCGTTGTTTCAAAAAAAATGAATTATTAGAGGTTACCTTAATAGTTTTTTGACACAAATCAATTCATAATTTCACACCATGAACACTGGAATTAAAGGACATCTCGAACAAATAGTAACCCCCGAAGTCTGCGCCGACCGCATTGGAAGCGGCCTCGTGCAGGTGTTTGCCACCCCCATGATGATAGCCCTCGTGGAGCAGACCTGCCTCAATAGTGTCAACCCCTATCTTGAAGAAGGCCAGGGCACAGTGGGCACACTCGTTAACGTAACCCATTGCGCCGCAACCCCTGTGGGCATGAAAGTGTGGTGCGACAGCGAGCTGGTTGAAGTCGACCGCCGCCGACTGGTCTTCAGCGTCAAAGCCTACGACGAATGCGGCCTCATCGGCGAAGGCCAGCACGAGCGCTTCATTATCGACTCCGCCAAGTTCCAAGCTAAAATCGACAGCAAGAAAAATGCGTAAAACCATACTGCTTGCCCTGACGCTTCTTTCCGCAGGTGCCACACTGGCTCAGAACACCCCGCCGCAACCCTTCGGCCCGTGCCCCACTCCGCAACAGGTGCGCTGGCAGCGTATGGAAATGAACATGTTCTGCCATTTCGGCCCTAACACCTTCTCAGGCCTTGAATGGGGCGAAGGCACCGAGACCGAAGACATGTTCAACCCCACCCAGCTCGACTGCAACCAATGGGCTGCCGTGGCTCGCACTGCCGGATTCCGTGGCATCATCATCACCGCCAAGCACCACGACGGCTTCTGCCTCTGGCCCAACCCTGCCAGCCAGCACACCGTCAAGCAGAGCAGCTGGCGCAATGGCAAAGGCGATGTGCTGAAAGAACTCTCGCAAGCCTGCCAGAAAGCCAACCTCAAGTTCGGCGTCTACATCTCGCCCTGGGACCGCAACGCCCCCACCTACGGCACTCCGGAATACAACAACACCTTCCGCCAAACCCTCGACCACGCCCTCACCCACTACGGCCCTATCTTCGAGCAATGGTTCGATGGGGCTTGTGGCGAAGGGCCTAACGGCAAACGCCAGGAATACGACTGGCCTTTGTTCAACAGCACCGTGGCCCGCCACCAACCCCAGGCACTCATCTTCAGCGATGTGGGACCCGGCTGCCACTGGATGGGCAACGAGAACGCCGTCAACGGCGAGACCTGCTGGAGCCGCCTCACCACCGATGGCTATGCTCCCGGCCAAGCCTCCCCCGCCCTCGACACCCTCAACCAGGGCCAGCCCAACGGCAAATACTGGATACCCGCCGAGAGCGATGTCTCCATCCGCCCCGGCTGGTTCTACCATCAAGCCGAACAACCCAAAACCCTGCAGCAACTCCTAAGCATCTATTACACCAGCGTTGGCCGCAACTCGTTGCTATTGCTCAACGTGCCGCCCGACACCAGAGGACTCATTCCTACCGCCGATTCGCTCCGACTGGCCGAGTTCCGCCATGCACTCAACACCATCTTTGGCAAGGACCTGACCAAAGGTGCCAAAGCCTTCTCGCAGCAGATCCGCGGCAAGGACTTCAGCCCCGCCAATGTGCTCGACACCAACTACCACACCTACTGGACCACTTCCGACACCTGCCTCAACCCCACCCTGGAGCTGGTACTTCCGCGTCCCGTCACCTTCAACCGCATCATGCTGCAAGAATACATCCCTCTCGGACAGCGCATTGAGCGTTTTGAAATAGAAACATTCGATGGCAAAGAGTGGCACCGCACCGCCCAGGCCACCACCATCGGCTACAAACGCATCATCCTCACCGAGACCCAGACCGCGCGGGTCGTCCGCATCCATTTCCACGGCCGTGCCTGCCCTGTCATCAACCGTGTGGCAATCTTTAACGACACCATCTACAAGCAACAATGAAGAACACCCTTGTCGGCCATCTGGCCTGTTTCGGAGCCTACGCCATCTTCGGTTTCAACATCATATTCTGCAAAGACATTGCCAACCAGAGCCCCCTCTCGCCCGAAGTGCTTTTTGCCTTCCGTGCCGTAGGAGCAGGACTGCTGTTCTGGCTGCTGAGCCTCTTCACTCCCAAGGTCAAAGTGCCGCTGCGCGACCTCCTGGCCATGTTCGGTGCCGGCTTCATCGGCCTCGTCATGCCGCAGATGACCTTCCTCTATGCCGTAGGCATGACCACGCCCGTCGACCTCTCGGTGGTCAATTCCATCACCCCCATCATGACCATGTTCGTGGCGGCCATCTTCCTCAAAGAGCCCATCACCTTCAAGAAAGCCGGCGGCGTAGCCCTCAGCTTTGCCGGCGTAGTGTGGCTGATACTCCAGTCCACCCATGCCGGCGGCGTCCAGCACAGCTCGCCCCTCGGCATCGGCCTCACCATCCTCAACGCCCTCTGCTTCGCCCTCTACCTAGGTGTCTGCCGCCCCATCATCCAGCGATACGATGTGGTCACACTCATGAAATGGATGTTCCTCTTCGCCCTCCTCATCATCCTACCCTTCTCAGTCAAAGGATTCGTCCACACCGACTTTACCGCTGTGGCACCCAAAGTGTGGTGGGAAGTGGCCTACCTCATCTTCTTTGCCACCTTCGTGGCCTACTTCCTCATCCCCATCGGCCAGCAGCGCATCCGTCCCACCCTCGTCAGCATGTACAACTACCTGCAGCCCATCATCGCCTCCATCGTAGGCGTAGCCCTGGGCATGGACACCCTCACCGCCACCAAAGTCATTGCTGCCGCCCTAATATTCATAGGCGTGGCCATCGTCAACCGTAGCCGTGCCAAATCAGCCTAACATCAAACCCATTACACACATGAAACAAATCATTCTCTTGCTTGCCCTTCTACTCACGCTCCACCAATCCATGGCCTGCACCAACCTCATCGTAGGCAAGAAAGCCTCGGCCGACGGCAGCGTCATGTGCAGCTACAACTGCGACGGCTTCGGCTTCTCCGGCTCGCTCTTCTACAGCCCCGCCGGCCGCCACACCCCCGGCGAACCCATTGCCATCCACGGCTGGGGACCCTCGCACGAAGGCCGCTTCGTGCCCCAGGTGGAATACACTAATAATGTAGTAGGACTGATGAACGAGCACCAGCTCACCATCGTCGAAACCACCTTCGACGGCCGCCTCGAGCTGGTCAATTCCGACGGCCTCTTCGACTATTTCAGCCTCATGCGCATCGCCCTGCAGCGCTGCAAGAACGCCCGCGAAGCCATCAAATGCATGGCCGAAATGGTGGAAACCTACGGCTACAACTCCAGCGGCGAGACCATCACCATCTGCGACCCCAACGAAGCCTGGATCATGGAAATCATCGGCAAAGGACCCGACCGCCAAGGTGCCGTCTGGGTGGCCCTGCGTGTGCCCGACGACTGCATCTGCGCCCATGCCAACCTCAGCCGCATCCGCCAGTTCCCGCTCGAAAAGAAAAAAACCTACCGCAGCATCAGCAGCCTCAACCTCAAGCACATCGGCCGTCCCGAAGTGGAATGCGTCTACCCCCCCGACGTCATCACCTTTGCCCGCGAAAAGGGATTTTTTAAGGGCAGCGATGCCGACTTCACCTTCCGCGACGCCTACTGCCCCATCGACTTCGAGAATGTGCGCTATGCCGACGCCCGCGTGTGGAGCTTCTTCCGCCACCACTACAGCCATGCCGAAATGGACAAATACCTCCCCTACATCAACGGCCAGTTCGACCAATGCGACCATCTGCCCCTCTGGATAAAACCCGACAAACCGCTCACCCTCAGAGATGTGCAGGCCGACATGCGCGACCACTTCGAAGGCACACCCCTCGACATGACTGCCGACATGACCGCCGGCCCCTGGTCCTCGCCCGTGCGACCGCTGCCCATGCACTTCAAATCCACCGACGGCACCGACTACTTCCGCGAGCGCGCCATCGCCACCCAGCAGTCCGGATTCACCATGACCTGCCAAATGCGCTCATGGCTGCCCAACGACGTGGGCGGCGTCACCTGGTTCAACTGCGACGATGCCAACATGGTGGCCTACGTGCCCCTCTACTGCTGCCTCACCCAGGTGCCCGACCCCTTCCGCGCCGAGAACAACCCCCGCAACGAATTCTCCTTCCAGTCGGCCTTCTGGATGAACAACTGGGTGGCCAACATGATATACCCCCGCTACTCAATGATGATTGCCGACCTACGACTGGCACAGCGCGAGCTGGAAGACTACTACTTTGCCGACCAAGACTCGGTGCTCCAGGCCATCGCCAGACTCACACCCGCCGACCGCCAAGCCTACCTCAACGGCAAGAGCATCGCCTACGCACAACGCATGATGGAACGCTGGGACCGCCTGGCCAAACACCTCATCGTGCGCTACAACGACCAGGTAGTGCGACCCGTCGACGATGAAGGCCGAGTCGTCCGCGGCCGCTACACAACCCCCGGCTTCGACCAGCAGTTCATCGATGCCATCGGCCCCGCCACCAGCGACCGCTACCGCCTCCGCAAAGTCATCGAACGCCGCGAACGCTAAAAACACAGAACCATGGCACCGCAAGCCCAACTTCAAAACCATCAAGGCGACCTCAGCCTCCTACAATCGCCCAAACTGACCGCCTTCCTCTGTTCCCACCGTGTCCCCGTGGGCACAACCGAAGATGTTGCCCTATGGATTGACCAACTGCCAGCCGACTCCGTAGTGCTCTGCGGCAACCTCACCGGCATAGAACAATTGGCGCTCAACCGCTTGCAACAACGCGGCATACCGACCATCCTTGTATTGGCCACTGCCCTCACCGCCACCCACTACACCTCGCCACTAGTCATCACACCCATAGCCGACCCCAACATCACTGCCCCCACCGGAGCTTCCTCGGCCATGCGCAACCAACTGATGATCGCACTCGCTAAAAAAATCATTGTAGGGTTTATGACCGAAAACGGCAACCTCGCACGCCAACTACTCAACCACCCACAAGTAACCGTGCTCCACACCGACGGACAAGCCCAGGTAAAAGAGACCGATCCACAGCGACTCCAATCCGACGCCGAGCGCATGGGATGGACCATCTACGAGCAACTCCACAACACCAACCTCCCCTCCACCAACATGCGGCAACTTCTCCATCAGTACCTCCAGCTCCCTGTCCAGCGTCCCTCGCTCCTGCACTCGCTAATTCTATTCACCATAGTAAAACAATACAGCCAACTCCCCGACTTCAACTTCACCGCCTTCTTCAAACTATGGGGAGCCGACAACTTCCGCCCCGAAGACCTCCGGTCGCAGAAAGCCGACGGCAAGTGGGTGCCATCCTTGGCCGAAAGAGTTACGGCCCGCCTTTTCAAAGCCATGCCCTCCAAATTCCACCCCGCCATCAACCCCACCGAACAATTCGACCCCCAGCTCGCCCACACACTGCTGGACACCTGTCTGAAGCGGGCTCCCAAAAACAAACGCATGCTTCAGCGGGCTCTAAACCTGGCCTTCTACGAGCGCAACTCACAAGAAATCACCAAATACCAACAACTCCTCGGCAAACCCACCCGCCAGAAATAACCCCCATCTCCAAAACTTCTTCAACTCCATCAACTCCTCAAATGCGAATTTGCGTGAATTATCAGAAAATTGTTCCGTGAATCAATTTCTTGTGGAATAATAATTTTACGACATAGTAACCTGCCGTCCCAATTTGGGACGCCAGCTTCCTCGTTGGTGCGATTGCGGAGAAAGGCTGTCCCGCATATTGATGAACGATGGTTGATGAATTATGAGTAGCTGCCGCACCACGTTGCAAAACACCCCGCACCCGGAACTCTACAATCTTAAATCAAAATCCGCTCTCTACAGTCTTAAATCTAAACTCTAAAGTATCGAGTTCCCTGGCCGAAGCGAACTTTTCCATCCTCATCATCCCACCTTGATATCCTTAATGGTAATCACTAAAATTTGTTTTTTCTAACCAAGCAAGCTTGGCTAGAGGGACTGAAAGAAATTATCAGAAATGTTCCAGAAATTATTAATAACTAGCAATTTCTGATTAATAATGACTTTCTCGGATTTTCACTGGAAATCCTCGTCTTTCAGTTCATAAGTTTCGCAAGCGAAACTTAGATTATCCAATTTTTAGAAGCCACCCTTCACTATTCACTATGTGTTTTTTCCATTTGTCCAATTGTCCAAGTTTAGTGAGTATCGAAAGAGTGAATAGTGCGGCAGCCTCAATTCACAATTCACTCCTTCACAATTCACACCATCACTATTCGCTATGTGTTTTTTCTGATTGTCCATTTGTCCAATTGTCCAGGTGTCCAAGTTTAGTGAGTATCGAAGCAATCCAAATTGCTGATTGTGGAGTTCCGGGTGCGTCAGCCATTCTCTCATTCTCGGCCAGACTTGGCCCAACATTCAACAACTTTCGTACATTCGCTACATTCGTGACAAACTCGCAACCTGCGTCGCGAATCGCGACGGTGGTTCGGTGTTGGGTGCGGGCTTCATCATGGCGGACAAAATGGTTTCTCATGGTTCGATAATTTGGTTGTTTG
>JAZLLD010000046.1:0-2908 GCA_045597945.1 Bacteroidales bacterium | reverse complement strand
GTACTATGCCGACCGAATGGGTGTGAAAGCGGTTGCCTACAATGCTGCTCCCAATTCCGTGTGGTACAAGCGTTTCCGTGACTATACCCGCGAGAAATTGGCCCGCGTGAAAGCGGTGGTAAAGTTAGATTGAGCGGAGCGAAGGAGTTTTTTCTGGCCAAATGCCTCAAAAAAGCCTCATTAGGTTGAATATAGCAGAAAATATTTGCCAATTTCGGTAAAAAACGTTTTTTTCTTTCAAAAACTTGCCGATGTCGGAAATTTTTCGTAGTTTTGCAGCCGAAAACGTAAATCAATTTTTCCGATGGCATTTGTATCTGTTACTGAATATGCGGCCCTCCATGGCGTTAGCGATCGTACAATCCGCAATTATTGCGTCTCCGGCAAACTCGCCGGAGCGGTTCTTATCGGCAAGACATGGTCTATTCCGGAGGAAGCACCTCTGCCCGAGAAAGGTAAGCATGCTCAACGCATTTCGCCCTTGCTTCAGCGCCTTCGCGAGGAGCAGGAGGGCCAAATCAAAGGGGGGATCTATCATCGTACACAGATTGATCTTACCTACAACTCCAATCATATCGAGGGGAGTCGCTTGACGCATGACCAAACTCGATACATCTTTGAGACCAATACTATTGGTATTGCTGATGAGGCTGTTCGTGTAGATGATATTGTGGAGACAGTCAACCACTTCCGTTGCATCGACCTTATTATTTCTCGTGCGCAAGAGCGCCTGAGCGAGTCGCTCATCAAGGAGCTGCATCGTATTCTCAAGTCCGGCACGCAAGATAGTGTCAAATCGTGGTTTGCTGTTGGCGACTATAAGCGTCTGCCGAATGAGGTGGGCGGTATTGAAACTTGTGCCCCGGAAGATGTACATACAGAAATGGCGATTCTGCTAAAGGAGTACAATGCTCACTCGTCCAAGTCGTTTGATGACCTGTTGGATTTCCACACTCGTTTTGAGCGTATTCATCCGTTTCAGGATGGCAATGGTCGTGTGGGGCGATTGATTCTTTTCAAGGAATGTTTGGCAAATGGTATTGTTCCCTTTATCATCACCGAGGAACTGAAAATGTACTACTATCGCGGTTTGCACAATTGGCCGGAGACGTCAGCTTTTCTTCGCGATACTTGCCTCACGGCTCAAGATAATTACGCTGCCTTGCTATACTATTTCCGAATCAAATGGAAATGAAACAAGCAGGAAGTCAATCCCGCACTTTACCCGCACAATGCCCGCACAATACCCGCACTTTACAAAATACAACTTACTCCTTTGCTTAGATGTGAAATGCCCCGAGCACTCCACTTATGGGACTTTCTATTTTCTATTTATTATCCCCTACTCAATCATATAGAGACATAATTTCCCGGTTGGGACGATCAAAGACCACCGTACGAATTATGCGGGTGCGGACAGGCTTTCCGTTAACAAGCCCAGGCGTCCAGCGCACTTTGCCAACTCGTGGTTCCCAAAATATATTTCCCGCGCGAATATCCACCCAACGATTGCCTGATGACTGAAAAACACGCGTGTAATACGAGCTGCCATCGGCTTCAACGATTATGGCCACCTGCAATTCGTATGTTCCAATTATCTCATCGCCATCTTTGAGCAGCAACCTGCGCTTCGAATCAATCAGTTCCTGTAACGCCGCTTCGCCCTCCAGGTAGGTTGGCTGCATATCCACATCCTCCGCTGAATAAATAGTATCTTTATCTAAACATTCAGCATGAATAGGCTTGCCAATAATCATAAATCCCTCCGTCGAGGCACCGGCCGCAGCCGGCATATCATAATTGATAAAGGCCGGTACATCGTCCAGCGAACAATCGCAAATTATATCATATTCAGTCCTTTCGCAAGCCTCCAGTTGCAGGATATTGCCCGTTGCAGTAAAAAGCCCTGAGTTTATCAGCGATTGGTCAAGCACCACAGATCTTCCATGAAAGGGAACAACTCCCCTCTCCTCTTCGTGCTCATAATCGCAAATGCCTCCATCGTACATCAGCACCACATACCACATCGTAGTGTCCACAACAGGCGTTTGCCGACCATTGTATCCATAGTCTGCCTCCAGATATACATATCCGTTGAGTATCCATCCTTCGGGCAGATAGGACGGCACTTCAGCTTTACTCCAGGCCTCTTCCATCGCTTGGGCAAACTGCTCATTGCTGATAGTGTATTCCGGCATAGATATCGTGTGCGCTCCCGCCAACATCGGCAGGAGTCCACAAATTGTTATGTACAAAAAACGTTTCATATTCTGCATTTTCAAAAATTTCAATGTCAACTGCGAGCTATGGCTCAGTATCCAGCGAACTATGGGTGATATTGTAGATAGCAACGGGAATAAAGACACTCGCTATATTAATAACAATAAAGTGAAAGTTTGCTCATTACTTTAGAAACTTATTTCGTATTGGCAAGGAGCTCTTCGAGCAGAGGAAGAGCGCGGTTGAGACCGCCGGTGCGAACAAGGAAGCCCCACAGAGGCTCAAACTTCTTCCAACCTCCTGTATAGAGCAGATGAGAGAGGCGCTGTTTGAAAGTGTCGCCGTGGCTGCAGGCGCGGAAGATGTTGCTCAGAGAGGTCCAGTTGCTCCACATGCTGGTCTTGAAGCACCACTTCATCGTCTTCTCGGAAGTATCCTGCCAGCGTAGCCAGTCCGATGGGAGGAGATTGTTAAATTTTTCCTGCAAAATTACAAAAAACAATCGATATGCGCAAACTTCATGCCATGAACTATTAGTTTCTGCAAAGACATTTGCTCATATCCGAAAAAAAATGTAACTTTGCAACAGCTTTTACGCACCCCCTAAAAACTTTTGCAATAAAAATAAACTACTTATGCAAACGATGATTATCACAGGTGGCAGCTCCGGCATCGGACTGGCGACTGT